>JBBRKX010000227.1:0-7229 GCA_038231675.1 Chthonomonadales bacterium
AACCGGCTCTTGATGCGAGTTCCGCTGTTGGAACAGTCAATACCGCTTCCGCCGCCCTCCGCTTTGACATTGCTTCCCGTCACGTCGTGGATTTCAAGATCGGCAAGTCGGATATCGTGCGCTTCACCATAGTCGGAAAGCGAAACTTCCACGCCAGCAAGGCCGGGCAAAGGCCCCTTGCCCTTGTTGGCGATATCGAGGTGGCGCACTTCGTAATACTCCACGTTTGCAAGCGTGATGGCGGCATGGAACATTCCCTGTGCATCGATGGCGGGATTGGGACCTGTGCCGTAGCGGTCTATAAGGACGGGCTTACCTACCGTGCCCTCGCCGCCGGGGGCCAGCCTGCCGTTCCAGTGCGATGCCGCCCGCAGGAAGATCTTATCGCCAGGAGCGAAGGCACCAGCGTTCACATGATCGAGGCTCTTCCATGCCGCAGCCTGGCTGCGTCCGTTCCGCGAATCGTTTCCATGAAGAGAATCGACAAAGTAAGAGATGCCGCCCGCAGATTTCCAGTTCCGCGCCGGTATGGATCGCTCCGGAGGCGGAAGGGGGCGGTGCGCCGGATCGGTTTGAATCACCACATTATCGATGGCAATTGCGCCCTTGTTCTGGATGCCGATTATCCAGCGATAATCTCCCGGCTCCCGTGCAGAAAAAGCCGTCTCGATATGGCCAGTTGCGCCTGCCATTCCCTGCCATTCTTTCCACCCGACGTTTCCTGCATCTTTACCGCGACGCACCAGCGTATAGAACCGTGCGTTGTCGGCGCGGTTGAGCACACGGTAATCGAAGGCAAGTCGGTATGCCTCGCCCTGGAGAAAGAGGGCCGCTCTGGATTGAAAAAGCTCGTTCCATTCGGCAGGCACGTTCCGGCTGTCGAGCTTGAGGGAGCGCTTTCCCGCAACGACCTCCGCAACGTCGGACGTTGAGACTGCCGTGGTCGCATTTGCGGGGTCAAGGATCTTTCCAACTTGATCTGACACCTCGAAATCGATGCTGATTATCGTTTTCGGGTCGTCCTTAGCCCCGTTATTCTGACGCGCTGCGGCAGGTAGCCCGAATGTCCATGCCAAGAGCACAAGCGCGCCCGGTAAACACGCACGACATAAATTCTGCGTTTTCATAATTTTAACGTTTCGCCGGGGGGACCGAAAGTACCTTCTCAACACCGTCCCAAGGATTCCGGACTGGAGCGCTCACTGTTCCGGGGGACAAGAAGAAACCTGCACACGTTCAGGGAAGTCGGAGAACACGCCGTCCACGCCCATCGTTCGCAGACGAGCGATCTCTTCCGGACTGTTGACCGTGAAGACGAAAACCTTCATCCCGCGCATATGCGCATCCTGTATGAGCGCCGCATCGACACATGCTAACGACGGATGGATGGAATACGCGGCGAGAGTACGCTCGCATTCGGCAAATGGTATCGGACAAGCGTCGAATAACGCTCCGATACGAATATTCGGATTCAGTTTGTGTATGCGTTCAAGTTGACCGAGGTCGAAAGATGAGACGAGGATACGATCATAGGTCCATCCGTCTGTTAGCCGCTTTGCGATGAAGCCCGCGACGGGATCCGCCGTGCCGGGTCCTTTCAACTCGACGTTGATCCCCGCCTTTTGACCGACCAAATCGAAAACTTCGTCAAGGAGGGGAATCCTCTGCCCTTTGCCCGCATCCAACGCACGCAGATAGGCGAGCGGGCGGTCAGACACACTCCCGGTCCCGTTCGTTGTACGCTCCAGTCGGTCGTCATGAATAACGACCAGCGCGTTCTCGACCGCATAGACGTCGATCTCAATCCAGCCCGCTCCAAGTTCCAGCGCTTTCGCGATGGAGAGCAGCGTATTCTCCGGCTCATGCCCCCTTGCGCCGCGGTGTCCGAAGCAAAGCATTTCGATTTCCTTTTTGTTTACTGAGAATCCCTCAATGTGACATACTTGGAGTCGGGGATGACAGAGTAGCCCCGTAGGAGGATTCGATATTGCGCACCATTCCTGTAGTTACGATATTGCTGGTACTGGCGTCTCTCGCGTCGCATTCGATGCCTACGACAGCGACAACCGGAACACTCTCCACGACGCACCTTCGCTGCGAATACGCCTCGGAACCAATGGGCGTCGATACGCCCCATCCGCGTCTCTTCTGGCAACTTGAGAGCAGAGTTCGCAACCAGAGTCAAACGGCTTATCAGATTATGGTCGCCAGCTCCAGGGAGCTTCTTGATCGCAATCACGGCGACCTCTGGGATAGAGGCAGGACGATTTCAGACGAAACGATTCAGATTCCGTATGCCGGAAAGCCTCTGCATTCGGCTCAATGCGTGTACTGGAAGGTTCGCTCCTGGGATCGAGCGGGCCGTCCTTCCGCCTGGAGCGTAGCAACGTCCTGGACCATGGGCCTGCTGCATGCGAGCGACTGGCAGGCACGTTGGATAGGAGCGTCAGATCCAGAACTGGAGTCAGTACAATTACGTCGCGATTTCGTCGTACGCCCGGGCCTGAAGCGCGCCGTGGTTTTCGCCTGTGGCCTGGGACAGTACGATATGTACTTGAATGGTCGTAAAGTGGGCCATGACCTGCTGTCGCCGGGTTGGACAAACTACGCCAAAACGTGTCTTTACGATACCTACGATGTTACCTCGCAGATTCGTCCGGGCGCAAATGCCATCGGTATGTTTCTGGGCAATGGAATGTATCGCGTACGTCCTGGACGCTATACGAAGTTCGTCGGATCGTTCGGTCCGCTAAAGGCGATCTGTATGTTACGCCTCGAGTATGCGGACGGAACCAGCGCAACCCTCGGCACAGATGCGGACTGGCAAGCGCATTCCGGTCCAATTACTTTTTCTTCGGTATACGGTGGAGAGGACTACGACGAACGTCTTGCCTCGAACGGTTGGGACCACGCGGGATTTACGGGGACAGGCTGGGCAGTTGCACGAATCGTGGCGGGGCCCGGCGGTCAATTGCTTGGTTTCAGTGCGGCTGCCCCTCCCATTCGAGCCATGGCAACGCTCAAGCCTGTAAGCATCCGTATCATTCGGCCCGGTGTTACCGTCTATGACCTTGGGCGTAATGCGTCCATCATGCCTCGGTTACGCGTGCAGGGCGAAGTGGGCGCGTCTATACGCATTATACCAGCCGAGTTAGTTCATCCTGATGGCTCCGTGGACCGCGGCTCGGTCGGTGGAGGGGAAGCCTACTGGCAGCTTACATTTGCCGGTCGCACCAATGAAAGCTATTTCCCGCATTTCTTTTACCAGGGTTGCCGGTACCTCCAGGTAGAAGCCCGGCCTGCCGAAAACGGTGGTCCTTTGCCGGTCATCAGTGAACTTGAGGGCATTGCGGTGCGCGCCGTATCGCCGTCCATCGGACAGTTTGTCTGCTCAAATCCCCTGTTCAATCGCATTCACACCCTCATTCGGCGGGCACAGGCAAACAATATGGTGAGCGTGCTCACGGACTGCCCGCATAGGGAGCGGCTGGGATGGCTGGAACAGGACCACCTCAACGGTCCTTCGCTCCGCTATGAGTTCGATCTTGCGCGCTTGTTCAAAAAAATCATGAACGACATGGCCGACTCGCAGCTTCCGAACGGCCTGGTCCCGGATATCGCCCCTGAGTATACGGTCTTTTCGGGCGGGTTTCGGGACTCTCCGGAATGGGGGAGCGCGCTTCCGTTGTGCGCCTGGCAGCAGTACGAATGGACGGGGGACAAGGAGATTCTGCGGGCTTTCTACCCGCGCATGCAAGCCTACACGGCCTATCTGGGAAGCAAGGCGACCGATAACATCGTCAATCATGGCCTGGGAGATTGGTACGATCTCGGCCCCAACCCGCCGGGCTACGCGCAACTCACGCCCATCGCCCTGACCGCGACCGCGTTCTACTACGTCGACACCGTAACTCTTGCCCGGGTGGCTTCCGTGCTGGGGAAGCCAGAGGACGCTCGCAAGTTTAACGCGCAGGCGAATACGATCCGAGAGTCGTTTAATCGCAAGCTGTTCAACGCCGGCACGGCACAGTACGCGACGGGCTCTCAGGCCGGAAACGCGATCGCACTTGTAATGAACCTTGTTCCGAAGGAGAAGCGATCCGCCGTTCTTGATAACGTGGTGAAGGACGTCCGGGCACATGGGAACGGACTTACCGCAGGGGATGTAGGGTACCGCTACTTGCTTCGGGCTCTGGCGGATGGAGATCGGTCGGACGTGGTCTTCGACATGAACAACCAGTCCGACAAGCCGGGATATGGATACCAATTGGCCCACGGAGCAACGAGCCTGACGGAAGCATGGGACGCCGGTCGCGGCTCCTCACAGGATCACTTCATGCTGGGCCAACTGATGGAATGGTTCTATCACGATCTGGTGGGAATCGGCATCGATCCTACCGGTCCGGGCTTCAAGAAGATCCTGATCCGACCTCAGCCTGCCGGGGATGTCACCCATGCCCGCGCCGAATGTGACACCTTATCCGGAACAGTCATCGCGGACTGGAAGAAGACAGGCAATGCCTTTGTCCTTGCTGTGACTCTCCCCGCGAACACGACGGGCACGGTGTGGTTGCCTTCAAAGTCCGGTGATGGCATCCGTGTGAACGGAGCTGAGCACCTGGCGAACGGAATGCAACTGCTTCGGCGCGAGCGGGGGTATTCGGTCTTCCACGTCGCCTCGGGTGCGTATCTATTTCAGGCTCCGCAGTAGCGGCGTCAATCGGATAATGAGAAAGTCGTGACGTGGGTGCTGTCGTTCGCGCCCTCGCCGCCTCCCACGTAAGACGCCTTGAGCGCTTTGACGTGACCGTCCGCCATCAAATAGCCGGCCATTCCGGTGTGCACGCCATCCGCACTATAATAGTTGCTTTGCGCCACCGTTCCAAAGCTACCGTTCGGGCCGTCGATGTAGTAGCCCGTGTTTAAACGTACGGGGATCTGTGTTGGATCGCTACAGATCGGGCCGGCGCTGGAATCGAAAGGGTTTTGAGGGTTCAGCTTTGCGTCACAGAGGTTGTTTCCCCAAAATACGGCGGAGAACCATGTCGTACCAATCTCCTCGGGGTTTGTCACGATGGTCTGACTTCCCGTCGCTTCGGCGAGCATAACGCATTTTGCGGTCTGAGATACGCCCGCGAGGTTACCGACTCTTGCCAGCCCGCCGTTCAACACGTAGGAAACCTCCGTAAACGGAGCCTTGGCTCTGTTGGGATCTGTAGGACAGGTGTAGATTCCTGCGCTTTTGGCATAGGGGAAGATCTGACCGGCCCAGCCAAACCCATTCATCCAGTTGTTTGAATTGGCCGCGACTCCGTCCGGATAACGTTCGTCATAGTCCTGGATATACTGCGCTATGGCCAGGCCCAGCTGCTTCATATTGGATTGACAGGATGCCTGGCGGGCCTTTTCCCGCGCTCTGGCGAAGACAGGGAAGAGAATGGCCACCAGAATAGCGATGATCGCGATGACGACGAGGAGTTCGATGAGTGTGAAGCCTCTTCTTGACGGCCTCGCAGGGGGTGTAAAGAGCATGAAGCAACGACCTTTCCTGCGTTTCTGAATACAGTTGATGTCCGGCAGTATACCTTAACAAGAAGCCTACCGAACAATTCAACACATTCAAAATGCATGCAGTTAGTGGAAACTCCTGACTCGACATGAAATCGAAGAATTTAGCGTGATCGCGCGGTATCCTTTAGGTGTCGCGGCAGAAACTCACCCTGTGGCGTATTCACGAAAGCTTGGATGGAAAGTGGGCGGAGGTGTCAGTTTGAGGGATCGACGGGCCGGCATGGCCTTTATTTTTGTGACGTTGCTCATCGATGTTTTAGGGTTTGGACTGATCATTCCGGTTCTTCCGAGGCTCGTGACGACCCTAACAGGCGGAAGTCTGAGTTCAGGAGCACGTCTGTATGGTCTACTGCTGTCGTGTTATGGGCTGATGCAGTTCCTGTTTGCGCCGGTGCTGGGAAGTCTGAGCGACCACTATGGCCGGCGCCCGGTGCTGCTCTTATCGGTATTCTTCTCTGGGGTGGACTATGTGATCATGGCGCTCGCGCCCGCCATTGGATGGCTTTTCCTGGGCCGAATCCTATCGGGTATTGCCGGCGCCAGCTTCACCACCGCGAACGCTTACATCGCGGATGTCAGCCCGCCCGAGAAAAGAGCGCAGAATTTCGGAATGATAGGCGCGGCATTTGGGATAGGTTTCATTATCGGTCCGGCAGTCGGAGGCATTCTGGGGACGATTTCTCCCCGAGCGCCGTTCTGGGCCGCGGCCGCCATGAGCTTTATCAATACGCTTTACGGACTTTTCGTCTTGCCCGAATCATTGCCAAGAGATCAACGTCGCCGATTCTCATTCATCACGGCGAACCCCATTGGAGCGCTCAAGATCCTATCCCGATATCCCTGGGTGCTGCTCCTCGCCGGCTCGATCGCGCTGCAGGCGCTCGCACAACAGGCGGTGCAGAGCACATGGGTTCTCTATACTGCCTACCGGTTCCGTTGGACGGAGCTCGGCAACGGCATGTCGCTGGCTCTATTGGGGCTCGCGAGCATCGTCGTTCAGGTCGGCCTCATCAAGATGCTGGTCGCGCGACTGGGGGAAAGCAAAACGATGCTCTGGGGACTGCTGTTCAGCTTTATAGGGTTTGTAGGGTTTGCCCTTGCGTCTCGGAGCTGGATGATGATTGCCGTAATGCTGGTATGGACTCTTAGCTTCGTTGTCGGGCCGACGACGCAAAGCCTCGTTTCAAGGCAGTTCGGCAACGACGAGCAGGGAGCGTCACAGGGGGCACTCACCAGTATTCAAAGCCTTACGGGCATTGTAGGCCCTGTCGTGGCCGCGTGGGTTTTCGGCTACTTCACGTCACGCAATGCGCCCATTCACCTGCCCGGTGCGGCGTTCATGCTGGGCGCAATACTGGTTGCCTTCTCCGCCATCATGGCAGGCGCGGCCCTCCGGCGAAGAAGCGCCGCGCTCCGCGCTGTTTGAAATGTCGATTTGTCCACGCCTTGGATCACTACCGTTGGGGACGACGCGTATCGTCAGGGAGTATGCTGCGCTGTAAGCAATCCCAGGTAGCGCGCTGCCTCACTCCGGACCAGCGGATCCTTGTCCGTTGTCATTTCCTCAAAGATTTTCCGTCCACCGGGAATTTTGCGCACTCCAATTGTCTGCACCACGGTAAGACGAATATAATGATTGGAATCGTGGAGGAGCGTTA
>JBBRKX010000228.1:0-7218 GCA_038231675.1 Chthonomonadales bacterium
AATCAAGTAGGATCGATGGTGACGGTCTTCTTTACGAGCGAGCCCGATGTCACGGATTTTCACCAGGCGAAAACCTCGGACGTCAAACAGTTCCGCGCCTGGTTCCATGCGATGCTCGAACGCGGGATCTATTGGCCGCCATCGCAGTTCGAAGCGGCGTTCCTTTCGGCGGCCATGACGGACGAGGATATCGCCCATCTATTGAAGTCGGCTCGCGCCGCGTTCGTCGCGGCGCGGTTGGCCATGGCGGATTAACGTCTGGTATTCCGGCTGATTCTGTTCAGATCGACAGCGCACCGCCGGAGGTCCTTGTAGGCGCACCGGGATACGGAATTAAGGTGGAATGTCATGTCAGTCACCTACACAAGTCGGAAACGGCGGACTTATTTCCTCTGCCAGGGGATAACGCGGTCTGGAAAACCACGGTATTACTTCGCCATTGAACCAAAAGATAAGCGCGTTGAAAAGCTTCCGGACGGTTACCAGGTTCAAGAGAGCGTCAATGGGATCGTATCGTTGGTACGGATTCGGCCCAGTCTGCTTTCCAAGGAAGACATCATTGCGGTGGAAGCCGCTCTGCAAATTCATTCCCAGGCGATACGCTATCGTGTTTCGATTAAGTCCGAGCATATCACGATTTATGAAATGGTTGGGCCGGACCTGGCGGAATTGTCGGCAAGCATGGGATGTGCGTTAGATAGAGATACCATCAAGCGCCTCGAGAACAGTCACACACAGTTTCAACCCATTATGCGCTTTATCCTGAAGGATAAGGCGAAGCACCTGTTCACCGCACAGCGGATGAGTTATTTTGGGGATAACTGGGTGGGCATTGAGTTTGACCAACCCATCTCGGCTCTGGCCGCCAGGTTGATCCCGAAATTGGGAACCGATGCGTTCTATGATCTCTTTTAATCCGTTGGCAGCGAAAGTGCCGCTCCCCGCCTGCACCACTCGAATAATCGACCAATTCTCAGGAAAGGATCTTAACGAGAGGGCGGGCACTCTCCTTTGCTTCTTGCGAGAAGCCGAAGGTTATTGCTCATGCCATATTCGAATATTCTGGATATTGCGGATATTTCGACTGTGTGGTATTCTTCTGGATTAACCGAAATGTTAACAGGAGAAGTCTATGTCTGCCCTGTACCCAAGCCGATCTGAACCTAATACTCCCAGTGACCAGGAAGTTCGCGTCGCCCGGCAGTTCAGTCAGGCGCTCGCTTCCTTGATGAAAAGTGACCGAGAGGTTCGCCTGCATATCCAGGCAGAAGGTGATCCGCCAGTCGAAATCGCCCTCCCGCCCTCCTTAGCGAGGCTCTTGCTGGGTGCGCTTGAGGAGATAGGCAAGGGCAATGGCGTCACTCTGATCTCCACGGATGCGGAGCTGACCACCCAACAAGCCGCCGATCTGGCGCGGGTGTCGCGTCCTTTTTTTATCAAACTACTGGAAGAGGGTAAAATCCCTTATCGTATGGTCGGATCGCATCGGCGTGTACTCTACCGTGATATCGCCCGTTACAATCAAGTAGAAGAGACACGGCGCGTAAAGGGGATGGAAGAACTGGTCGCCGAAACAGCGCGACTGGGACTGTACGAGTGATCGCTCTTTTGGGCGCCTGCACGTTGTCCAACCAGGTGCTCCGAGTGAGGCTGAGAAGACATGGTGGATATTAGACCACTTGCAAAAAATGACTTGGCTGCGTTATTGGTGCTTTATGGGCATCTCCACAGTTCCGATGACCCATTGCCGTCACCGAATGATATCGAAGCCGTTTGGTCGGAGATCATGTCAAACGAGCGATTCCAATATTTTGGCGGCTTCCTTAACAGCGAGTTGGTGTCAAGTTGCACGCTCTCTATCATTCCAAATCTCACGCGCGGTTGCAGGCCGTATGGCCTGATCGAGAATGTGGTTACGCATCCCACGCATCGAAAGCAAGGCTATGGCACGGCTCTGCTTCAGGCCGCCCTTTCCAATGCTTGGTCAGCGGGTTGCTACAAAGTCATGCTCCTTACAGGACGCAAAGACGAGGCCACGTTGCGCTTTTACCAATCCGCAGGGTTCGATCCCAATGGCAAACAGGCGTTTATTGCGAATCCCAATTCCTTATCGGAGAATCTAACGTAAGGTGTCAAAAGTCTTTGCAGCCATACAACAGGCGAATGGCGCCTGTGGAAGGGGACAGGCAGCGATGAAGAAACCTGAAAACAGGAGGTTGCTGGTCACTCACAGGGAGAATGTATGCCACATCGTGAAAGTGGTTGGGCTTTCAGCCCTGATGGCCAGCGGAATGACGATTGGCGTCGGCGGGTTGCTGGTCTGGACCGCAGGCGTCGTAATCACCTGGAAAGATATCACGAGTGGGCACTTTGCGGATACCGTGACCTGCGTGGCAATCCTGGGCATCAGTCTGCTCATGCTGGGTTTTGGCCTGGCTGCCCGGAGATACCTTAAAATCGAGGAAACGGTCGAATTCGTCACCCAGACGAGCCTACTTCACCTTCCGCCGAAGGAGACACTCGTTCGTGCGTCTCCTCCTCCCGTCGAGTCACCGGATGAACTGCTGCGCGCAACCGCTCAAGCCCCAGCAAAAGAATTTTCCTAAATGTACTATATTGTCCGTTTCCTGAGTGGACTCCGAGTAGTCTAAGTAAATGTACTATCTGAGGATATGGAGAAGAAGTTTACCGAATTACTGGTCACGAAACTCTAACCTTCCTGTTATCGTCAATCAAATAGGATCGATGTTTACGGTCTTCTCTACGAGTTTTATAATCGGAACGGAGTAGCATCCATGCGTGGTCCACGTTACGGGCGGCCTAAAAGCGCCAGTTTGTTTGGAATGATGGGCGTGAACGCCATCGTCAGCCTGGTTTTGCTCTTCTGCACGTTGCATCTATTTGGCATCCGTGAGATCGTCGTGCCGATGACGCTTCAGCACGTCCTGTCGGCGATCAAGTGGGATGCGCTCTGGCCGCTTTTGCCGGGCGCTGCGGTCGCCTTCGGCTGCCTCTGGTTCTGGCTGGTTGTTGTCGCGAGATCGCGGACGCTTCCTTGGGCCGGAGCGTGCGTGTATGGCATCGCCATCGCTCTTGTGAATGTGCCGATGAGCGGCCTGTTCATCGGCTTGTTGCATGGAAACCCGCTCCTGTATTTCCTTATTGGCCTCGTAAATTTGCTATTGCTTCCGAGCGTTGTCTGCGCCATGGTCGCCTTCGGTCTGGCAATGGGTATTCTCAACGGCTTGCTGGCTCAGAGTTGGGTCGATCGGCAAAAAAGCGACGCGTGATTCCCATCGTCTATTAAATTTTCTGGGGAGAACGTTGCGAAGACGCCATTCCTATATTTCCACGCTATGTCGATTCGGGTGCCACTATGATAAGGAGGCATATGCGGTCGTTATAACTACATCCATCGCGAGGAGTTTGAGCGGCGACAGCGACGATCCGCAATGAGGCGAAGCGCTGCTCAATTCATGATAGGTGACAGTGGAAAGTGCTATCACTTCCATCAAGGAGAGTATATTGACTGGAAAGAAGCGCTTACTATGGCTCCCGATGTTCATGTATGCCATGGCCTTATTTAGTTGCGGTCGGAAACCACTTGCAACTCCCCCCGCATTACCAAACCCCGATACAACCTCGAGCGCTGAAAAGATAGCACCGGATATTAAATCTACCGCACTGCTTGATCTACATGATCAGGCGCCTTACGTTGCCCTGGACTTTCCCAAGATGGTCAAAGCGCCTGAGGCCACGTTCCTTAACGAACACGAGTACGTTTTAGGCCTCACGGCTGGCGGAGAGAGCCGTGCCTATCCAACACGGTTCATGAAATTTCACCATGTTGTCAACGATAGCATCGTCACTGCATCAGGATTGGCAACCCCAATTGCTATTACATACTGTGTAATTTGTAATGCAGGTATACGATATGACCCGGTAATCAATTGGAAACGGCTTTTGTTCGACTTTTATGGTATCTATAATGGCATCTCCACCCTTTTCGAGCGCCAGAGCCATGGCGTATTTCTTCCCGCGGAGGGGCGCATCGTGACAGGACCATTGACAGGCACGCACCTGAAAACAAATCCTTTGCTGGATACGACCTGGGGACAATGGAAACGTCTGCATCCGGATACCCTGGTGATGTCGCCGAATACCCCGTTCAAGAAGTTCTATGGCACTGCAAAGGACACCATCCAGCGCAGCAGAACCGACTTTCCAATGGATATGTTTCGTTCGACCTTAACACGCGGTGACGCTCGCCTCGCCCAATTTGACTCTGTGCTGGCCGTGACGTTGCCGACCGACACGTCGGCACATGCTTCTCTGCACCGGGCGTATCCCTTAAAGGCGCTGCAACATGCGGGGGGCATCGTCAATGACATGCTGGGAGGCAAACCGGTAGGCGTATTATGGGATACGAAGACCCAGACGGCCAGCGCCCTTTCTCGACAGCTGGGGACCAAAACCTTGACTTTCGAGGCGCATAGGCGCGCCGGTGGAGAAATCGCTTTCTATGACCATGAAACAGGGACACGCTGGAATCTGGAAGGAACGGGAGAAGAGGGGCCGCTTATGGGGAGCCAATTGGAACGATTGGACAATCATCTGAGCCAATGGTATGGATGGGCCGCCTCCTTCCCGGATACCAGTATTTATGGCCGAAAGGACCCGCCGCGGCCCACCAAGCCTGTTCCCGAAATTGGAGAGCCTTAATTATGCAGCTTACCTATGTTATCCCATTGCGCTGAACCGAATTGGGATTCTCTTCGACACTAGACTTGCCAAGCGCGACGTGCAGAGGATGAAGGTGCGCCAGAAAGTATCGGGTGGGTTCCGGAGTTTGTCGAGACTTGCTAGGCTTTTTTATGTGCGGCTGGCCCGCGACCGAATGGCTTAAAAGCATACGGCGACCACTGTCGGAGAAAGTGCGATGGTTGGGAAAGCGAGTAATACGGAATTCCACACCGAATTCATCCGAAGCGTCCTGGCCAACCGACCTGATGTTACCCCTAAATCCGCTAAACAGCAAAAAGGATATCGGTTGCCATCCCGCGAACCTTTGTGCAGACCGAAATCATCGTGGCAGTTCGATAGGGTTGACCTGCTTGCGTATGATGAATCCCTAAAAGAGCCCGTGTGTCTCTGAGCGGAAACACCGGGCAAGGAGCCTGTATGCTTTTCAACATTGCCACTCCGTTGTTGATGACAGTCTTGTCTGGTGCGCTCGCATTGGCCATTGGCTACGGAGCGTTCACGCATCCTGGACCGCCGGCCTCTGAACAAGAGCGTCCCCTGACCGTGGATCTGCGGCCCCAGTTTCGCAAGTGGGATCTGGAGCCGCGCCGCCAGGGCAGCCGGGGAACCTGTTCCGTCTTCGCGGTGGGGGGAGCACTGGAGTATGCGGTCGCCAGCAATCGGCGATCCGGCACACGCCTGAGCATCGAGTTTCTCAACTGGGCCGGACATCGGGCGGCCAATCGAACGGAGGACGGCGGCTTCTTTTCCGAACTGTGGAAGGGCTATGAAACCTTCGGCGTCTGCACGGAGAACGATCTACCCTATCAGTCTCAATATGACGCCGCTTTGCAGCCGCCCGCGTCCGCCGTGGAGGACGCAATGCGCCTGCGGGATCTCCCGCTTCACATGCATTGGATCAAGGAGTGGGACCCGAAAACGGGGCTGACACAGGAACAACTGGACGCCATCAAACAGACCCTCCGTAAGCACTGGCCTGTCTGCGGCGGGTTCCGCTGGCCCAAACAGGCGCACTGGGAGCAGGACGTTCTGCAAATGTGTCCCCCAGACCAGGTCTTCGATGGGCATAGCGTGCTGCTGATCGGCTACCGGAACGATACCGCGCAGCCGGGCGGCGGCGTATTTCTTATCCGCAATTCCGGCGGGGACGGGCACGACGGTTATCTGCCCTATGCCTACGTCAGCGCCTACATGAACGACGCTATCTGGATCGAATCGACGCATCGCAGCGCGCCGGAGCGGAAAAAGCTGCTGAAGGGATAGGGACGATGTCGCTCTTTGGGGATCTGTTAGGCGGACTTGCAACGCCGCCCGTGGGCCGTAATCGCCGTATCTCCAGCAACGAACAGCCCAACTGGAACGACGGCAACTTCGACATGACTCCGCTCCCTCCGGGCGAGGTTCTGGAACTGCCAATACTCCGGGGCCCGGGAGTGATCACGCATATCTGGTTTACCAGCCATGCCGGAGGCGTCCATGAGCTCAACGCGCTGAGCCTGCGCATCTATTGGGATGATAGAGAAGAGCCGGGGGTAAACGTTCCGCTTGGCGAGTTCTTTGCCGTGGGGCAGGGCACTCCCGCCGTGGTCGAGAGCCTGCCGGTCCAGGTCTCCCCCACGGGCAGCCTTACCTGCTACTGGCGGATGCCCTTCGCGCGGTCCGCCCGCATCGTCATCACCAACGACAATCCTGACCGCACCTCCGGCCTCTACTGGCAGGTCGATTGGGTGGAGCTGGACACGCTCCCGCCCGACACCTCCTACTTTCATGCGCGTTACCGGCAGGAGTATCCCGCCGTGATGGGACAGGACTATCTGATAGCCGATCTTGAAGGTCAGGGCCAGTACGTTGGGACGGTGATGTCGGTGACACTGGCGCAGGACGGCTGGTTCGGGGAGGGCGATGACTATTTCTATATCGACGGTGAAGAGGTGCCGAGCCTGCAGGGAACGGGCAGCGAGGACTACTTCAACGACGCCTGGGGCTTCCGGACGCGCACCAGTCACTGGTTCGGACAGCCGCGTTGGCAGGGATGGAGCGCCGGAGACAGCGGCGTCTGCTACCGCTGGCATGTTCTCGACCCTGTCGGGTTTACAAAGTCGTTGAAGGTGACGATGGAGCACAAAGGAAATCGGGAGGAGTCCGAGGACGGCTGGTACATCGAACGCCCCGACTATTTTAACAGCATCGCGTACTGGTATCAGAACGGCGAACCAAAACCCTTCGGGCATCTGCCGCCCTGGTCGGAGCGGCGCATGCCGTGGGAAATTCATCACATGGTGCGCGCGTTCCGGCAGGCAAAGACAACCGGCGAGGCGAAGGTTGCCGTGCATACGGAGGGTTTCTTTGGCGGGCGGCCCACGCTTGTCTGGCCGAACACCGAGGTAGGAGCGCAGTTGACACTGCCATTTACCGTGCAGGAAGCGGGGCGCTATGCCGTTCGCCTGACCGTTC
>JBBRKX010000229.1:0-7182 GCA_038231675.1 Chthonomonadales bacterium
CTGTGCGAGCGAATGGACAGATTGTTCGGGGGATTTCATAGCAAGATAGCCGAACTGGTACAGTCCAATACCTGTCCATGTCCCGGGTGCCGCGATGTGGAGATGCTGCAACTAAAGATAGTGGTCCATAGCGGAGTTGCGCTATTCTATCGCTTGGATCGATTTATGGAGTTGTCCGGCCCGGATGTCATTCTGGTACATCGTCTGCTGAAAAACTCCGTCCCACTTCACGAGTATGTACTGCTGACGGAAGCGGCCGGGAAAGACCTGGAACTGCCTGAAGACAGAGAGATAGTGGAGGGTGAAGAGACGTATGAATCGCTCGGTCGCATCCGCACGTTCATCTATCACCCCATCTCACAAACCGAAAAGTCGAAGCCCACATACGACGACTGGTTTCACAGGCTGAAAACCCGACTTATCAAGCAGTGGGGCGAGTTTGCGCTGGCCCAAGGTTGGCTGCGCCTACCCGCTTTCCGTAACCTATCGTCTTAGACAGGGTGTTTTACACTTGCGGAAGCGGATACTCTTTGCCAGCGCCATAGCAGAAGTGCAGGAACCAGGCATGACCTGCCTCGCGAGAAGGCTCCGTCAGATGGACGCCATATTCGAAGACAGGACTCTCCATATTTCCAGTAATTTGAACGCGCACGATTCGTATTGCGAGCGGCGCGAGATCAACGCCTTCAGGTGGAAGCACCGTCATTGTATCTCCACAATGGAGGTTTTGGGTTGAGCGCAGACGCATCCCTTTGCGGCTTAGATCCACCATAATGACCTCTATTTTGTCGTGATTCGGATGCTCTATTAGAAGGGGAGTACGGCGAGGCATCTGCCTCAGCCCCTTACGCTGGTCTTTCCATTGAAACGTCTGCTCGGTTTCGGCTTCTCTTTCCAGTAACGAATGCATGTTGCCTCCTGTTTCTTCCAGGTCTTCCGAAGTCGAGGAAGACAGTTGCCTCCATCCCTCTCCTTCGGAAAGATCGGAACGAATACATTCTTCCACAGGACAGGCGAAATCAATGCAGGTAAAACTGTGATATTCTCAGCGCCCATAAAAAATCGCCGCCAACCGGAACCTTTCGATTCCAGCGGCGGCTTGCTTTTGTGCATTCTAAATGCGAATTGCGTTCTCAGCGGGCTTTGGCGTAACCCATGTTGTTGGCGGTTCCGGGGAACCAGTAGGTCACTTCCGGCGTGCCGTTTACCAGCCGGTCTGCGAGTTCCACGCCCTGCATCAGGCTATGATCCTGGTTGCTGACCTCATATTTCCAGCCGCCGAAACGCCCGCGCGAATAGATGCCGTGTTTCTCCAGGTCGGGATGGATGGCGTTCAGCGCCTGATCGCGGCCCAGCGCCGGAGTGGGATAGCCATAGTGCGCGCGATACGACCAGGTTGACAGTACCTCGTGCGACGCATCTATCAACTTCGTCGCGAACATACCCTCGATAGTGTCCTCGATGACGCGAGTCGGGTCAACGGATTTGTGTGGCGACTCGCTTATCTCGGCCATCAGCGACCACTGAGTGTTGATGTCCGGCACATTATTGGGCGAATAGTTGCTGAATACCGTCACGCGGTAGAACGGGCAGTCCTGCTCCGGGAAGTACATCCAGCACTTTTTGGTCAGCGCTTCGGGCGGCTTGCCAGACAGCCCGACGCCGATGATGTTGGACGTGCTGTAGCGAAGGCGACTGGCGGGTTCCTGCAGATGGTTCAAGTCTGCAATATCCACCAGACGGTCTATCGGGAGCGTCGAAATCAGTACATCGTATGTGTCCGACGCGCCATCGCGAAGCCAGACTTTCTTTGCTGCCGGATCCACGCCCGCCACCTCCTGGCATAGCGCAATCTTTTGTCGCCCGATGAGGTTTGCAACGCTCTCCCATACCGAACCGGTGCCGCCTCGCTCCGGGAAGCGGAACGTGTTGTTCGGGCCCCAAGAGAGGTCATCTTTCTCATAGAGTACATTTTCAAGCACTTTCTCCAAATCGGTGACGGCAACGCGTTCGCCAATCCAGTTGTAGTCCATCTCCTCGCCGGGATAGGCCCATACCTTGAAGTTATAGGGAACCATGAACACGTCCGCCAGCCCTTCGCCAAACGTGGCGTCTATCCACTCGCGGAAATTCTTCGGCTTACCCTGGAAAGGCTGCTTATAGAGACGGATCAGCCCCTGAAGACACTTCCAGCGCGTATCCGGGTTCAGATAACGGATGTTGTTCTGAAAGGGATAGGGAACGAACCGATCCTCAATCCAGACCAACGATTCGCGCTCGAGATCCAGCCATTGCGCGTCTAGCGCCTTATCCATCAGGTCATCGAAGTAACGATAGTGCGAAAACTGAACGTGACCGCCGATGTCCCAGACAAAGCCCTGTTCGTCCTTATAGGAGGTCGCCAGCCCGCCAACCTGCCCGGTGCGATCGTAGATCTGAAAATTAGTATGTCCCAATTCCTTAAGGCGATAGGCTGCGCCGAGTCCGGTTGGGCCGGCTCCCAGGATGACTACACGCTGATCGGGACTCAAGTTGCCTCGCATTCTTTATTCTCCTCCACCGAAGAAGGCAGCTGCGGCATCTGTACTTACGCGCCCTCTTGTTCCGTTCTTTACTGTCGCAGGCAGCGCCGCGATTTTCTCCGTAAGGACACTGGCGCGTCCGCCCGGGGTTTTCTCCCATTCGCGCTGCATGAGCGCGCGCATATTGTCTGCGATGGCATCCCAGGCCTGCTCCGCAAGAATTTTGTCCTCGCGCCGATGCTTGCGGGCGCGCGCTTCCGCTGTTTCCTTCAGCGCTTCGTCCAGGCGGGCAATGAAGGCTTCCGGTGTGTCTGCCAGATAGACGATGTCACTGTAGAAGCGCTCTACATCCTTTATAGGCGTGGAGACGATCGGCCGATGCGTCGCCATATACTCCAGCGTCTTCGTAGGGCTGATAAATTTTGTCGCTTCGTTCATAGCAAACGGCATCAGGCAGATGTCGGTACCCTTAAGGATACGGGGGAGATCGGCGTAATCCTGCTGTCCAGGATAGTGCAGGTTCCGCGCCTGCGGTAACGCAGCCGGATCCACTTTCACAATTGGGCCGCACATTAGGAACTGTACATCAGGGCGCGCTGCAGCCAGGGCCGCGATCATGTCGTAGTCCAGTCGTTCGTCAATTACGCCGATATAGGTGGCGCGTGGGCCTGGTATGTTCAGCATCCAGTCGGGCGTTGTAGTGTCGGGGTGGCATGCCTTTTCGTAATGCACGCCGTCTACGCCGCTGGCAAACAGGTGCGTATTGGAATTGTGGTGCTTTTTGGCATCGTAGAGGCTGGCGCCGCCTGTAAAGACGACGGCGGACTGGCGAAGCAGACGCTTCTCCTGATCCCGCAGCTCCGGCGGAGCGTACTTGAAATTTGCCAGTTCGTCCATGATGTCATAAACAACCATCTCCGGCTTGACTACATCCACCATAAATTCCGGGGTGGGGGTGTAGAACCAGAGCGCCCGATGCTTGAAATTGAGCGAAAACAGGGCATCCCGCACCTGCTGCATTATGCGTTCCTGGCAGGGCCACAACCAGAGCGGCGTATCTCCGCATTCCGATTGAGGCAACCGGGGCGTTAACACCGTTAAATTGGGCTGGACTACCTGGACGTTTGCCACCGGCTGATTGTTATTGTCAGTATCGAAGACAGGCTCTTCGATAAAAAGAATTCGATGATGCTTTGCGAGACGAGAAAGCAGTTGTTGTGGTCGCTGCCAGACAAAACTCCAGCGCAAATGCGATACAACGACGAGATCAAACATTTTCATGGCGGATACTCCTTGCTTGAGGCGCCTTCCTGATAAGTTTGCAGGGCGGTCACGCAACCAGACAGCGCGCAGCCATACGAAGTGGCAGGAAGGAGCAATTCCGGGCAGAAAGGGGACACTACATCCCGGAAAATAAGGTAAATTTGCGTATTAAGAGTCGGTAAGCAACAATGCTCAAGAGCGGCAACGCCTGGGAAGCGTTCGAATTGCCAATTCATCATGCCGCCTGGGTCGAAATGAGGGGTCATTAGTGAACCTTAGAGGGTTCGAAGCGATGACCGATTTTGAGAAAAGGACGTGAATAATACTGTGTTTGTTCCCTCAAATTGACTGCTGTCACTCTTACAGACAAGGGAAGTCTAAAGCTGATGCATGTTCACAAGCAATAACAAACAGGAAAACCATCAGCATTTCTGTTACAAAAGATCAGAAATTTTGATTGTTACTATTAAACAACAAAAGTTAAATATAGTGGGAACATTTATGAATTCCGAATCGTTATATATTTAGCGCATGTCCTCCTTTTCATTAGAAGTCCATCAACATTGATGGAGCCTGTGTCCGTCATCCGACAGACACAGGTTTTTTTTGTCTTGCAAATACCGCTCGCCTGCTCATTATTCCTTATGCATCTGCGCCATCAAATTCTCTTTTCGCTCGCGCAGAGATGGATAGCCTCTCGCTCTTCGCCAACTCCATAATTTCGCGCCTGCCATCCAGTCGCTTTTCATTTCGTTCGCCGTGAACATAGACTCGTTGAGGCCATACGCCATGTCAACATCCCCAACATCCAGGCAGTGCGCCTGCAACACGTCGAATACCTCCATGCATTTGAGGCCGTCGTATCCTGCTTCCAGGCAGAGTTCGAGTGCGTACTTGTCCGCTTCCGTTTCGTGCTCTGGACTGAACAGAAGATGCTCGGCCAGACGAAGCGCGGCTGCAAGCGCGAGGCTCCCTGGCAGAGAGCGGAGGAGCGCTCTTTTTCCGCGGAAGAGAGCCAGATGACCGAGGTCATGATGCGCGATCTCATGGGCTAGGACGAAGGCAGCAGCGTCGTCCGTTGTCAGCCTCTGCAGCAGTTCGCTTGTGATATAGAGGTAGCGTCCCGGAGCAGCAAAGGCTGTCATCTGATCCAGCCAGAGTATAACCGGAATGAAACAGTTCGCAGACGTTCGGTCATACTGCATTTGCTTCGCAACGCGCTGCATTCGCTCTATCGCCCAGGATTCGGATTCTTTTGCAAAGGCAGATGTCAGTTCATGATGCAGACGCTCTCCCAATTCTGCATCAAGCGCGCGTTCCGTCAATTCATGCATGGATGTGTCTCAATTATCAGTACCAGTTAAGCGTTAGCACAGGCTCGCCTGTTTGATAGGTACGCGAGGTATCAGGCGCAAGTTCGGCAGCGCTTCCGTTCTGCTTCATGCTGCGATGGCTGCTTACAAAGTTGACCACCGGGCCAGGTTTATCCTGCGGGACGATCTGCAAGGTGATGGTTTCCCCTTCGTTCGCGATGACAAAACGTGTTACATCCAGTACGATGGTATCCTTGTGCTGCAAAAAGACCCGGTGTTCGCGGTTAGACTCCACCGCCGCCCGGGCAAAATTGCTGCGAATACGCGGGTCCGCATTATTCCAGGTAAGCGTTTTCGGATCCCATTTTTGCGATTCGCTGTCCGCAAGGCAATACACGTGCACATACGCCGATTCGGGGCTGTATTCTTTCTGATAAAGGGCGAAACTGAGCAGCGCGCTAAGAGGCGAGGTAGGGTGTTTTGGAATAGTAAACCGCACTACGATGCAGCTGTTCCCCGATGTGTTTGGCTGACGGTTCGCGCGATGCGCTCGCAGTACGGTTCTTTCGAATGCCGATCTTCCCGCGTAAGGCATATCGGCGGATTTTCCCGCCTCAACAAAGGCGTCGGCCTCTGAAAGGAGGATCTCACGATCTTGCAACCGGCCGTATACTTCGAGTTGGCCGGAAAACGTCGGCAGAAACACCTTGCCGTTTGCAATGGTTGGTGGACAAAACTTTGCGAATGTTCCTGCATCCGCCGCATCTTCCTTTGAATAGGGTTCTGGAAGGTTTTTTACAGGCGAATATTCAGGTTTAGGGTAGTGGCGGCTGGACCAGAGCAGTCGGAGTTCACCATTCTTGCAATCCGGCGCGTCAGTCTTAACCGGAATCGGGTGGAATGCCTGCAGTACGCCCGGCACAATCGCATGATTGGCATCGCCCTGTTCAGGATGCGAGGACCAAAGGATACCTGTTCCTGCTATATTGTTATTCGCGCTGAGCGAAAGCATGGCTCCCGGCATTCCGGGAGGAACACGGATTCGGCTCGTGCCGACGGGTTCCACGCGTTGTGGTTTTGTCGAAATGATTGGATAGAACCGTCCGTCCTTCAATTGAAACGCCTTCAATACATCTACTTCGCCCCAGAGATAGACAAGCGGGCCAATGGGACTGTTCCAGTAGACAGGAGCGCCATGAATATTGCTGAGATTCGCATCTTCACTCACTGCCGTGTGAGCACGCGTCCTCTCAATCTTGTGGTGCTGTTGAAGCATATTCCGTGTCCTGTCAGGCGCGCGATCAACGCTGCGTTTCAGCGCGCCGCGGGTAGCCGCAGTGGTGTAGGCGGCGAGAAAACTTTGCAGACAGGCATCTTCTTCTTCGTCAGGTTTGGGGGTTATTGGAGGTTTGTAGCCGCCAGGTTTGTTCCTGTCTGCAAGGTAGAGCTTGCCCTGCTTGCCGCCACATATCATTAATTCTGCTAGACCGCCCGCATCGTTCGGCAGCAGAATAACCCCACAGGAGCCTAAATCCAGATCACGCCGTTCGAGTTGTTTCTGATTTGTGGGTGTGAAAAAATGGAAAGAAGTGAAGACGTCAGGTCGAATAAACTTTTGGGTGTTCGGATCGTATGTCAGTTTGATGAGACTGTCAGCGAGTTCTGTTTTGCCCGCTTTGTTGGCGTTGAATTCGCCGTTACCGGTCGTGAAGTAGATGTTGCCTTTATCGTCCGCTGCGGGGCCGGTACCGCTCATCCAGATTCCGCCGCCTGCGAACTCCTTGTTGAGCGCCATGTCCAGCAGATTGCTGCCGCCATTAGGAGTTGTGTTGAAAATGTCCCGGCATTCCAGGGTATTCGCGTCGTAGGCGAAGAGCCATCCATGATAGCCGGGCAGCAGGTTGAACATATTGTCGAGGGTTATCCCGTTCGTCGGCAGGTCGCCATGTGATCCAAACGCGATAAACACCACGCCTTTTGAGTAGAGAAGGCCTGGACGCTGCAGATGCTGGCGCGGCATAAAGCGAACCGATTCATTTATGCTGCTGTCCCCGATACCGGGAACTTGCCCTTTTATCTCTACC
>JBBRKX010000230.1:0-7172 GCA_038231675.1 Chthonomonadales bacterium
AGGATCCGTCTCCTCGGGAAAGCAGACCGGAGCGTGTTGATCCTGGCGCACGGCTGGTTTACGGCGCTCGTGTCTGGCCCCTATCGCACTATTCTTCCTTTTTTGCTCGCAAGCGGCACCCTCTTTGTGTGGCTCGGCGGGTTCGGCATGATCGTACTCAACTCCCGTCGATCGCTGATCCTGGCCGGCATGCCCATGGGCGAAGCTTCCGGAGCGGATATGCCGACCTTGTCGATTATCGTCCCGGCTTGCAATGAGGAAGAAACCATCGAACGCGGCATGCGCAGTTTGCTCGCCCTCGACTACCCGAACCTCGAGATCATCGCGGTGAACGATCGCTCCACCGACGCCACCGGCGCCATTCTTGACCAATTGTCGGCGGCGGACCCACGCCTACGCGTCCTGCACATCGAGACCCTCCCGGCGGGATGGCTCGGCAAAAACCATGCCATGCATTTCGGCAGTCAGGCGGCGCGGGGCGCATGGCTCTTGTTTACCGACGCCGATGTGGTCTTTACCCGTGACGCCCTGCGGCGCACCGTGGCTTACGCCGAAGGGCAATGCCTCGATCATCTGGTGCTTTCGCCCCAATGCGAAACCCATGGCTTTTGGGAGCGTCTGTTCGTCAGTTACTTCGCGCTCATGTTCAGTTTCCGTGTCCGGCCCTGGGAAGTAGCGGATCCGAACAGCACGGCATTCGTCGGTCTTGGCGTGTTCAACCTCGTGCGCACATCGACCTATCAGGAGTTTGGCGGGCATCGCGCGCTGCGGATGGATGTCACCGACGACATGAAGCTGGGGAAGGTGATGAAGCGCGGCGGGTATCGCACGGAGATGCAGGAAGGCGGCGCGCTCGTGTCCGTGCGATGGGTCGTAGGGTTTCAGGGCGTGATCGACGGCCTGACGAAGAACGCGTTCGCCGGCTTCGATTATAAACTGCTGACCGCGCTGGCTGCCTGTTGCGGCTTACTGATCAGCGCCTTATATCCCGTCGATGCGCTGTTTTCTCATCTGGAAACGGTCCGTATCATGGGCGTGATGAGCCTGATGATGATGATGGCCGGCGCGGCCATCATGCGCCGCGTTTCGCAGGCGTCCGCCTGGTATGGGCTTGCCTTTCCACTTGGGGCCGTGGTGCTTGTCTATATCATTCTGAGATCGATTAGCCGTGCCTATCGGCAGAATGGGATTATCTGGCGGGGCACGCTGTATTCCCTGGATGAGCTGAAGAAAAGCGTCGTGTGAAAAACGTTGCATCAGATGCGGGAAATATAAGTTTGCCTGGCGAAAGTGCAGTCGTCCCCTTCGTCCTTGATGTATACGCGGTCGCGTTCACAGCCGAGAAGGCGCGCCGAAACGGTTTCCATCCACTCCAGAGCGGCCTGTGGCCCGGGGGAGAGTCCCGGAAACTCCCTACCGTCCCGTAGCCATTCTTCCGCGCGTCGGAGCCCCTCGACGAACTCTTCGGTACGCAGGGTGCGGTCGCCGCAACCAGGACATTTCCACACGGTTCCCGCCTGCCAGATCGCCGCGCCCCCGCTCTTTTCCACCGCAGCGAGGATGACGCCGCCTACCTTTTCTTCCGCAAACAACTCAAACTCTCTATGCAGGCGAGCGCTGCGCCAGCGCACGGAAAACGCTTTCATAAGGTGGATCGCTCCTTATCCGGATATTTTGTCGCGACTCCGACCAGAGTGGATCATCGCCGGGTCTGCGGAATCGAGGCGTCGGTCCCCATCGCATTGATTTAATTCCTTCTACGCACCAGCAACCACAGATTTAGCATTCCTTACGGTTGCCTGGAAGCAGGAAGAACCGGCGTCCCCGTTGTAACGTAGAATCATTGATGTCGAAGGGCTGGATTTGAATACCCCTGGAGGAGAGTGACAAGTTGCGAGAGGAATCGTTTTCATTTTTGAAACAGATCGTGGATACACCCGGGCCCTCCGGATATGAGCAGCAGGTTCAAAAGGTATTCCGCGAACAGGTAAGGCCCTATGCGGAGGAAGTGCGTACGGACGTGATGGGAAGCGTGATCGCTTCTCGCAACGCCGGAGCCAATCCGCGAGTCATGCTGGTCGGGCATGCGGACGAGATCGGGTTCATGATCCGATATATCAATGACGAAGGCTTCCTGTACTTCGGTCAGATCGGGGGTCATGACGCCATCGTCGCCGTCGGTCAACGCGTCAACATTCATACGACGACCGGGCCGATCCTCGGCGTTCTCGGACGCAAGGCAGTGCACCTGTTGGAGCAGTCGGAACGAGACAAAGTGCCGAACACCGGCGACCTCTGGATCGATATTGGAGCCGCCAATAAGAAAGAGGCCGAAGAGCTGGTGCAGATAGGCGACTGCGTCACCTATGCGCAGGACCTTCAAAAGCTGCTTGGCGAGCGCGCCACAGCGCGCAGCTTCGACAATAAAATGGGCTGTTTCGTCGTTGCGGAGGCGCTGCGCCTGTTGGAAGGCAAGACGCTTTCCTGCGGCGTTTTCGGGGTGGCCACGGTCCAGGAAGAGATCGGGTTGCGTGGGGCGAAAACGGCATCCTTCGGGGTGGATCCGCTCGTGGGAATCGCAACGGATGTCGGCCATGCCATGGACTTCCCCGGAGCGGACAAGAAAAAGGTGGGTGACGTGAAACTGGGCGGAGGCCCGATCATCGCCCGCGGAGCGAACATCAATCCGAAGGTCTTCGAGCTTCTCGTCCGGACCGCGAAAGAGATCGAGATTCCCTATCAGATCGAAGCGGCCCCCGGCGGCACGGGCACGGATGCAAATGCCATGCAGTTGAATCGCGCGGGCATGGCGACCGGATTGATCTCCGTTCCGTTGCGCTACATGCATACGCCCTGCGAGGTCATGTCGCTGGACGACATTGAAAACACCGCCCGGCTGATGGCAGGGTTCGTAGAGCGGGTTACGCCGGATATCGACTGGACGCCGTAGCCCCAACGCTACTTCCTGGGACCACGTCCCCAGCGAGGCGTGACGACATCGCCGTGCTCCGCCGAAAACCGCTCGCCTTTCAGGCGAGCGCTCAAAGCCCGCACGGCGTCGTACGTCGGACTGATCCCGGACTTCCCACTGAGCAGCGTTTGGAACGCCGTTTCGTCGCGGAGGTCCACCTGGGCGATCAGCGCGTCTAATTGCGCTTCCATCCGGCGCTCCTGAAGCGTCACGAACTTCTTTCGATCGAATGCTCCGTCTCCCGCCGAGACACGCTCTATGGGGGAGGCGGAGAGAAACGCCTCCGGCAGCCGCTCATTCCAGAATTCATAGTGCAATGCGACCGTGGTGAAATAGAACTCCCCCACGGATGCCGCAATATGGCCCACGCCGGACTGAAACTGCATTGGGCGCGTTCGATTGGAAACCATCTCTCCCTGCGCGGTGATCCAGAGCGCTCTGCGGTGGTTCTTCAAGAGGGCCCCGGCATACTCCAGGAACGCTCTCGCTCCCGCGAGGCTTGTCCGATCCACCCCGATAATGCCTACCCGCGCGAAAAACCGATATCTCTTCAATTGACGTTCGTCCATGACCGCGTAGGTGTCCCAGGGGAAAAGATCGTTTGCGGCATAGATTCCCAGCATCACGTCCCACCAGCTGCTGTGGTTCAGACAGACGAGAAGAGGCAGGCCGTCGTCTGGAGGAAAGGCCGGCAAGGAACCCAGGAGCCGCACGGCATGAAAGTTTTGTGCCAGGTAACGGCGCGTGTAGAGCAGAAACCAGCGTTCGAGAAAGGGGGATTTACAGGCAGGGATCATAAGTTGATTAGCGCCGCCGGCTCATGGAGGAAGGGATCTTACGCGCCTCACGGTATTTCACAATCGTGCGGCGGGCGACGGTGATCCCCTTTTCGTTGAGTTTCTCCACGATCTGCTGATCGGAAAGCGGTCTGGCCGTGTCTTCTTCCTGGATCACTTCCGAGATCGCGTCCTTCACCGAAAGCGAGGAGTTGAAGAAGATATGGAATCCCACGACCTCTAAATTCGGCAATTGAACATATTTATTGGATGTGGCGCGGCTCACGGTCGATTCGTGGATCCCCAGCGTGCGCGCCACGCGTGTACGCGTGAGGGGGCGCAAAAACTGTGGCGACCCGGTTTCGAGGAACCCGATCTGGGCATCGACGATGCAGCGAGTGATGAGTCGCAGGGTGTGTTTGCGCTGCTCCAGGTTTTTCAAGAACAGTTCCGCCCTGTCGACGTACTCGGCGATGTGACGCTTATCCCGCTCGGTATGGCTTCCCACTCCGCTTTTGATCTGGTTATAGGCTTTCCGATACATTTCGTTCACGCTGAGCGAGGCCATGTCGATGCTCGGCACGTCGATATCGTATCCGAATTCCGTGCGGATCACCAGAACATCCGGCCGAATGGCCGCCCTGTCCGTGGTCGGGCCGGAATTCCATGGCGGGCGAAATTGGCTGGCCGGAAACGGATTGCAGCAGGCGCGGATATATTCGAGCGCACTCCTGGCCGCCTCCGCAGAGATCTGCGCTTCTCTTGCGAGTTTGGCGTAGCGCCGTGCGCCTACATGTTCGAAGAAATCCCGCACCAACCGCTCCGCCAGCATATGGACCGCCCCCGGGCCTGCCGCGCCGGACTCCTCGCGGAGATACTTCAGCTGGATCAACAGACACTCTTGCAAATGCCGCGCTCCAATCCCCGGCGGATCGAACGATTGGATCACTGCGAGGGCGCGCTCCGCTGCTTCTAACGGCACGCATATTTCCGCTGCGATGGTCTGAAGCGCTCCATCGAGCCAGCCGCGACCGTCGAGCGAATGAATCAAGTACTCTCCAATGGCATACTGTTCGGAAGGCACTGCCGCGCGATAAAGACATCGGAGGTGCTCCTGAAGAGTGATCTCCGCCTCGATATTGCCCATCCTATCGAACTCGTCGTCGCCGCCATCGGGACCGTAAGCGAAGTCGTATCCGCTCTCCATCCCGGCGCCCTCCGCTGCGGCGCCATCGACTTCCTGGGCGGATCGGGGAGCGCGATCGAGCCCTACCTCAGGATCCGTGCTCTCGCCATCCGAAGTCTCCAGGGCCGGGTTTTCCAGCAACTCGCTCTCGATCAACTGCACCAACTCCATGGACGAGAGTTGCAGGATCGAGTTTGCAACGATCAACCTGGGATCGATGCGCTGAGTTATCGTTTGACGCTGTTCGTGCTGTAGATGCAACAGTAAAACCTCGAAGCCCGAAACAAACAGGCCGGCGTTATGCCATGGGAAAAGGACCGAGGTCACAGCGGTTCGGGACGCTGGATCACAAACGCAGTCGAAACGTGTTGGTCGTCTGCATGGCTAATTGCATTGTCGGCGGGGGAAAGCGGCCGCAAGAGCCTCATAACCATTATACCGTAACCTGACGGGCTCTTAACGTCAAGGTTTGCACAATCCGACGTAACCAGGGCGAAAGGCAACCGTTTGCCCCACGGGATAGCTGGTCCGGCGCGCAATTGAAGGATTGCGCGCCGGACACATGGGACGTCCCGATGAGACGGGGCGGGGCCTCACCTTCCTTTCAGACGCCATCGCCCCGAAGAAGTTCCCTGAATACGGAGTTTGAACGGTTTTTCTTCGTCCGGGCGCTGGCGCTACGCCGTGTGGGTGCGCCAATCCGGGCAGGACATTCCTGCTGTTCCTTCGAATGTGGGAATGTGAGTCAAACATTGAGAAGGAGAGGTATCGACGATGGGCAGGATCAAACAATCGCTCGCATGGTGGTGCTTTGGACGCTTCGCCACACCGGAGGCTTTGATCGCGGAGGCGGCGAAAATTGGATACCATGGTGTCGAGATGTGCCCGCAAGAGCACTGGCAGAAGGTGCGTGATTCCGGCATGCGGATCATCACGGAGGGCGGCCATCAGTCGATCGCCGAGGGCTTCAACCGGCGCGAAAACCACGATCGTATCGAGCGCGAAATCACCGAAAAGCTGGCGCTCGCGCAAAAGTGGGAGATCCCCTGCCTGATCGTGTTCAGCGGCAACCGCAATGGGCTTCCGGACGCGGCGGGTCTCGAGGCCACGGTGGAAGGTCTGCAACGCCTGGCAAAGCCCGCGGAAGATGCGGGCGTCACCCTCGTCCTGGAGCTTCTCAACTCCAAGGTGGACCACGCGGACTACCAGTGCGACCATACCTCCTGGGGAGCAGCCGTCTGCGAAGCGGTGAACAGCCCACGCGTGAAGCTGCTCTACGATATCTACCACATGCAGATCATGGAAGGCGATGTAATTTCCTGCATACGTTCTAACGTCCAGCAGATAGGCCATATCCATACGGCTGGAGTGCCGGGACGTCATGATTTGGACGACACGCAGGAGCTCTACTATCCCGCCATCTGTCGTGCCATCGCCGCCACAGATTATGAAGGCTATGTCGGTCAGGAGTTCACTCCCCGCAACGGAGAAAACTGGGCGGCGGCGCTCCGACAGGCCTACGACGCCTGCAACGTGTAGATGATTGGGATTTCAAGAATCTATAGGGGCCGGGACCGTCGGAACTGGCCTCTTCGACGTACCAACATTCACGAACTGTAGATTAAGTCGGCTGACTGTAAAAACACAACATCATTCGTCACTTGAAGCGATAAGCGATGAGAAGCGCGGCCCACATGTTACATGCCAAGACGAGGCTGAATTCATTGGGAAGACCACATCCTAGCAAGCTTTATGGACCATAGGATTAACCAGTCGGTCATTCTCGACCAAAGTCAGGGTTACATACGCCAACACATACGAAGTGCTCGACTGTAACGTGGAGTAAGTCCTCATATGCTCGTTGTAAATGAACTGGGGCCATTCCGTAAAATTACTGCGGACGATCCCGTCCAAGCGTGCCTCCTATACTTACGCGCTTTATCTTCGTTCCGTAATATTAACGATTTGATACGTCAGCGTCATCCCACAGCCTCGGCACTAACGAGCAGCCAATTGCAGAGACTCAATCTTTGGCTTAACCATGCACTAGATTATTTGCACGTTGCGCGAGAATCCCAGTCATCGTCGAGGCACCTGGTTGGCTATTATGGAGTACTCAACCTATCTCGGTTCGTTGTGAGCGTCCATAATGGATCTCCGAGCCAAGAAAACCATCATGGTCTGTCCAGGAGTGCGGCAAAGAGAGACACGCTCTCTGGCTACTCAGCAGATTTGCATA
>JBBRKX010000231.1:0-7172 GCA_038231675.1 Chthonomonadales bacterium
ACTGCTTCCGTGAAATGGTGCGCGCGACTCCGAGCCTGGTGACGCGGGCCGCGTTGTCCGGCTGATCGAAGCCGAACGGCACCACAAGCATAGGAACGCCTGCTCGGAGCGACTGGGCCGTTGTGCCGATGCCACCCTGATGCACGATAGCGACGGCGCGAGGAAAGACCCGCGAGTAAGGCGCATACTCGAACACCGCTATGCCTTCAGGAAGTTTCGTCGGCCGGTTCCGGGCGTCGCGCCCGATCAACAGAAGCGCCCGTTTCCCCAGCTTTTGCGCCACTCCTATGCTTTGAAGGTAGAAATCTTCTGCGTCCATCACCGCCGCCGAGCCGAGGGTAAAAACAATGGGAGGCTCGCCCGCATTTAGAAACGTCTCCAGAGCAGCGTCCGGCTTCTTATCCGCTCCGCTCCGGTCGTAAAATGGGAACCCGGTCATAACCGTGTTGGGCGGCCAGTCGGGTTGCGGCGACGCCAGCAAGGGTGAGAAGAGCGCCAGTACGAGGTGAGGTGAGAACTGCCCATCGAACATCGGGTTCGCCCGGTTCGGAGGCAGCCCGATCTCGGCCCTGAGCCGACGCCATGGCGCGAGCCATGTCCACGTACTGCCTTTGACGGCCTGAAGAAGCGCTCCATAGAAGCGAGGCCCCAGGACTTTCAGATGGATGAGCCATGGCGCCGGGGCAAATACAGGCGGGTCAAAGGCGGACGTGAACGCCAGAGGAGCAATGCCTATGGATGCCCACGCCAGGCCCCTCTGTCGTCCCTTCTCGACCACAAGCGGCCCCGCCAGGGTCAGCGGGTTTGTCACAAGCAGATCCGCCCCCGCACACGCTGCGGTAAGGTCCTCATAGGATTCTCGCAGATGGGGCATCACGATCTGGCGAATAAGAAATTCCGGGCCAGACCGCTGGTTCATGATCTTCTTCATGACGGCCGCCTCGCTGCCAACGTCCTCCACATCGGGGCGTATGGAACGGAACCCGATGCCTTCGGTCTCGACCATCTCGCGATAGACACTGTGGGTGGCGATAAGAACCTGATGGCCCCGGGCCTGGAGTTCTAACCCCAGTGCAATTTGAGGATGAAGGTCGCCCAGTGATCCAAATGTAGTGAAAACAATCCGCTTGCCGCATTGCCCGCCCAGAGCGTGTTCTGATGCCATCGGTTTCATAAAGCAGCCTGTATCCGGAAGTTAGAAAAAGATGTCGGGAAATGCCTGGCACTGGATTCGCGTATTTGAGGCAGTTGTCCTTCGTAGGAACCGCCTCAGGGAGGAAACTGTTTACCTTGCATTTCGCCGCAATCGAGGGAGGAAACGATGACCGACCTGAAGCAAGAGTTCGAGGAGAATGAATTTGTCGTCTGCCCTGGCATGTTTTCTGAGACGGAGGCCGACGGCTTTAACATGACCTCACCCTGCACGCCTCCTTTCTGGCATCCACACGCAAACCAGGATGCGCTTCGCGCTGCAATAGACTTTGCAATGCGCTCATGACGGTCTGCCGGTCTTCCTCACCACTGCATTCGTCCAGCCCATTCAGCACCTGATAGCGGACCATGTAGTCTTCATTCTCCAGAAGGCTGAGCACTAGCCGAGAACTTTAGTTCGCCGGCCGCTTTCTCAGCAGCCGAGCATCGAGGTGATATAGTTTATCTGCCCCAGATGGTAGGCAAGGTTCCAGTTGGGATACGCCATGTATCCGATCAGCGGCAGTTTGCCCCATTGTATGGTTATTTCGGTTTCCAGCGCCTCATCCGGAACGGCACGGAGGGCGGCGGCCAATCGCTCCGTATTGTCCTTCAGCAGCGCCGCCATCGCATCCCACCCCTTCGCCATGAGTTCGTTCATCTTCTGCTGTAGATCCGAACCTGAGTCGTCGAGCGGCCAACGATGATCCTGAATCAGTTCCGCCGTATAGCCATTGATAAGGGCGCACTCGGCGACCAGATTGAGTGCCGTGCGGGCCCCCTCCACCGGGCTCCAATTCCGCTTTTCTTCCGGAAGAGCAAGAAACGCTTCCATGAGGTCGGCGGCAGCCTTCTGAGTCGTGGTGGCGAGAAAATTCTGTGTGGTGTTCTGCATTGCATTAGCTCCTTGATCCAAGGTTCAGTGGAAATAAGACAACGAAGACATTTCGTTGTACAATCAGTATGGAGGCGCTATAGGACAGGATCCACCCTGATTAAAAAAGAGTTTTCGACCTTTCACAATGGAGGAGAGCGAGTTTTGTACTACCCTACGACGCGCGTATTGACCGTACTGGAGCTGCTTCAGGCGCACCGGGCTCTGACAGGCGCTGAGATCGCCCGTCGCCTGGAGATCGATGTTCGCACCGTCCGCCGCTATATCCTCATGCTGGGCGAGTTGGGGATCCCCGTGATGGCCGAACGGGGGCGCTATGGGGGGTATCGTCTGATGCCTGGTTTCAAGCTGCCGCCCCTCATGCTTTCCGAGGAAGAGGCGCTTGCTCTCATGCTCGGTCTGCATGCCGCCCGACGGTTGGGGTTGGCGGCGCACGCGCCGGGAGTGGAAGGCGCGCTCGCAAAGGTGGAACGGGTGCTGCCCGAAAAAGTGCGCAACCGGGTGCGCGCCGTGGAAGAAACATTGGTGTGGGATCTGGGCGAGCGGCCTACGGGAGGGCCGGACAGCGCGGTGGTCCTTACCCTGAGTGCTGCGGCGCGATCCCAACAGCAGGTAGCGTTGCGTTATCGGCGGACAGACGGGGAAGAGACAGAACGCATTTTCGATCCCTATGGACTGGCCTGCCATAGCGGACGCTGGTACGCGATCGGGCACTGCCACCTGCGGAACGATTTACGGCTCTTTCGGCTGGACCGTATTCTGGGCGTGGCGACACAGGACGAAAAATTCCAGCGCCCCAAAGGGTTCGATGTACTGGCGGCAGTGGTGACGTCCCTTGGAAGCGTGCCGCGAACGCATCCGGTGGAAGTGTATCTGGAGACGACGCTGGAACAAGCACAATGGCATATTTCGGCGCGGATCGCCACTCTGGAGGAGGTGGAAGGTGGCGTGCTATTGCGGGGCTACACGGACAGTGTGGACTGGATTGCGCGTCTTGTGGCGAGCGTGGGTTGCCCCATGGAGATCCGAAAACCACCTGAACTCCGCGACGCCCTGCGCCGTCACGCGGAGCAAATCGCCTTCTGGGCCATGAAGGGAAGCTGAATGAGGAAGACTGTTATTCCTTTTTCGGCTTCGGCGGCCAGATAGTACGACCGGTGCGATCGATGTATCCGGTCCCCGCTCCATCGCCTTGCTCCGGGAAATAGGTGACACCGGCAAGTGCGCCCAGGAAGAAATGGCCGTACCCATATTTCGGCTCTACGATGACTCGACCGCTCTTGTCGATATAACCGTACTTCTTGTTCATGACCATGCTCGCCGCGCCATTGAAGAAGCCGGAGACATCGTCGAACTTCGGTGCGATGACCACCTTGCCCGTTTTATCCACGAAGCCCCACTTGCCTTTGATCTGGACGCCCGCCATCCCCTCGAAGAAGCCTTGCGCATCCTCATATTCGGCATCGATCGCGCGCTTTCCGGATCGGTCTATGAATAGGAACTTCCCATGGGACTTGACGGCGGCGACATTCTCCGAAAAGTAGGAGGCGCTTTCGTATTGAGCAGGAATGACGAACTGCCCGGTCGTGTCGATAAAGCCCCACTTGTCGTTCACCCGCACCGCTGCAAGGCCTCCCGCGAAATCCCATGCGGCGTCGAATTGCGGCGCTATCACATAATTCCCGGTCTTGTCGATGAATCCTATCTTACGATCGTCCGCTCCGATGACGCCTTGAAAATTACGTTCCCGTGGGCGTGTCACCGCCAATCCCTCGCAAAACTCGCGGCAGTAGGTGTCGACCGGCGCGGAAATCACGATCTTTCCCGTCTTGTCTATAAAGCCGCTCACGTCTCCCTCTACCCATGCCAGGCCATCACGAAACTCAAACGCGTACGGGAATCGTGGTTCAATCACTGTTTTGCCGGTCTTATCGATGTAGCCGTACTTACCGTTCAATTTGACGGCGGACAGCCCTTCAGAGAAGGAAGAGACTTCCTGGAATTTTGGTTCGATAACGATACGCCCTGTATCATTGATGAAACCCCAGCTGCCCTTGCTGTCGATGGGAAACAGATCCTTCTTCCAGTCTCCACGCACATCCGCCGAAGCGGCGTTAAGTGGGAGGAGGCCCAGCAACAAGATTAACTTTGGAATCCAATAAAGGAACGTTCTCATCGTAACTCCATTCCGCATCTGATGCCCATTTGACGACGGTCCGACGTGTCTGGTTACAATGTCGCTCGAACCGTCAATGAGAAAACATCGCACGAATAGAGAAGTCGGCGTCGTAAGTGACCCGGCGTGCTTCCGCATCGCCATGCCGTGCGAATTCGCAGGCAAGTTGCAACTGCTGCTGCTGATCGTTGCTTTGAGAGTCGGTAGCAGTGCGTAGAGCGGCCAAGAGAGCGCCACGATAGAACGCCGGTTCGCCGGTCAACTGGATCAGTTCGTAGAGGTAGGGCGCCCGCTCGGATTCGCACGACGGGTCATAAACGCGGTTGCGTAGACACGCATCGAGAATTATTTCTCGATAGGGCTCCGAGGATTGGCTCTGAAGCGCCAGGAATGGGCGTCCGGTTCCCTGCGCAAGCGCCTCCCGAAATGCGTGCTCGGTCAAATGACGGAGCCCGATTGTTTCGGCTCAGTTATTGAAATCTTTCGATCCCTCGATTGCAATGTCGTCGACGAGTCGCAAGGAAAGGTCATGGTTCTGAATGGCTGCTTGCACAAGTTGTTCGGCCTTTTTCTTTCGAGCGATACTGGAAACATATCCCGTTAAGTGTATCGTGCCGTTTTCCAGCTTTGCGGCAACTTCGTTCATCCGATGCTCTGTTTTGGGATCGATGCCGGTAGTAGCGCCCAACAATGCTTCCTCTACGCAATCCTGCATAATCTTTTCCACACCTGGAACATCTGCACCATATACCGTTCCGGTCGAGCCATCCGTCACTGTCTGCCCATGGGGAGTATAGTCCGGTATTCGCGCTTTGTCAAAGCGGTCTACTGGCAGACGAACGCTCACCATGTTGGACGTGGGAAGCCAGGTGGGACGGTTCGAGAATATGGAGGCCGTTTGTTGATTGGCGACATTCAAAGCGTCTTCGGCCGTGGCCCACGCCTGAATGGACACTTTACCTTTTGCCTTAATCAAAGCCCACTCATGATTAAAGGCTCCGTTACGAGACGTCTCACTGGTTTCCGGTCTCGCATCGACAAAGACATCGGAGGCGGCCGTTCCGGTGGCCAACTTGTCCAGTGTAGCCAGGTCGCAATGGACAAGCACATTATCAGGCACGCTGGCGAGCGTTTGGATGGGTAGTGAGGGCAGTGGTCGCAGGGCATCGCGCAGTTGTTGGCGCAGATGCAGCACGGAAAGCCCGAGCACGCTGATCACGGCGAGAGAAGCTACCGTTCCGGTTCCGGCAAGCAAGCGGCGTTTGCTTCGTGCCTGACTTTGCTCACGCTGTACATCGCGCAGACGGGCGCGCTCGGATTCCACTTCGGCAAGCAGTTCCTCCGGCGTCGAAGCAAGGCCGAGTTCCTTTGTAGCTTCTCCCAAAGAGATGGTTTGCGCACGCTGCTGTTGTTCGGCGAGTTGTCGAATTTCCAGTGCGGCGGCGGCCTGAGCCAGTTCCTCCGGCGTAACGCGTGCATGGGCTGCATCACTTTCCTGCATCTCGCTTGTCCGCGTTTCGTGTAACAGCATGTCTTGCCCTTTCCTCGAAAACATTCTGAGTATGCGTGCATCGGAAACCGCACTATGCACAAAACCTTAGCGACAGCATATCGCCACCCCGTCCGGCTTTGAGACATTGCGCCCATTCAGGACGTTCTGCCCCCATTCCTTTCCCAAAGGTCTACGCTATCCAGTCGCCGCCAACGTCGAAGGCCCGCCAATTCTGTGTTTTGCACCAACTACGAATGTGTGGGAGGGCAGCTTCCGTGTCGCCTCGCACTGCCAGAGAAATTGAGGTTATTACGGGGCGGAAGCTGAAATCGAATTCTACGCTAAATCGCTCTGATTCCCACCAAGCAAAGCGTTCGTCGGAAAAATCTGTTGTGGGCAGCAGCGCGGCAAGTCGGGCGCGCGCTTCCTCTCGTGGACCTATCTTGTATGGAAATGTCGGGTTTTGTTGCTCGATGACCGACTCGAAAACATCCCATAAATCCATCTCCGAGGGAACATTCACAATCGCCCATTGCCTACATACATCCGGCGTTCGCCCCTCTATGTAAACCCATCCAGTTGAGTCAACGTAACCGCGTTTGAGTTCGCTAAAATGCGTGCTGCAGCAACGATGCGATCTGCTTCTGCTCCGGCCCGCGCACAAAAATATTGCTGAAACTGGTTCCCATAAATAACTCACCTGTCCTTTTCGGTAACATAGAGTTCGTCGCCGAAAGGGTTTTGACCTTGCATTGGCCTCCGCGCCCTGCCAGATGTCCAGAGCCGGTTGCTGGATGGCACGGGCAAACGAAAACGCCAACTCCCAGGGCAGTCGGGAATCGAATCGCACGTTCATGGCATTCAAACGGGCCGATGCCAGTTCAGCGGGTTGGCCGCCCGACAGGAACGCGATTCCTGGAACGGCAGCGGGGACGGCGCGCAGGAGACACCACACCGTCGCATCGGCCACCGCGTCTACCGTCTCCTGCTTGGGGCAGGTCGATCCGGGATGACCTGCCATCTCCTTTGCGCCGGTGTCCACTTTGATGCCGGGAAGGATTCCCGCATCGGTGATGACTTGAGCAAAGGGGGTACCCTCTTTCATCTGCTGACGGATGGTCGCGTCGTAGAGGATGACGCCACTGATGGACTCCCCCAGACCAGGCGTAGTGATAATCAACTCCCGATAGGCGCGCCGGGCCTCTACGGTCTGGGGAATCCCCAACTTCGCAAATCGTTTGTTGCAGGTCGGAGTGCTCTCATCCATCGCCAGCAGGCCCTTGCCGTCGGCGACCAGTATCTTCGCGCTGTCAATCAGCTTTTTCGCATCCATGGACAGCTCCTTTGCGTCAGGTTTGGCGCCGAGGTTCGGCCAGTGCCTCAAAGCCGGAGACCACGTCGAAAAGCTCCTCGTCGAT
>JBBRKX010000232.1:0-7172 GCA_038231675.1 Chthonomonadales bacterium
CGTCGGCCTCGCGACGGGCGCGGCCATGGCGGGACTGCGGCCGATCGCGGAGTTCATGACATGGTCCTTTGCCCTGGTGGCCATGGATCAGATCATCAACCATACCGCGAAGATCCATTACATGAGCGGCGGAACTTGCAAGGTTCCCGTCGTCCTGCGTGGCCCCGCCGGGTCGGGCAATCAGCTCTCCGCTCAGCACTCCCAGAGCCTAGAATCCTGGTACGCGCACGTGCCCGGCCTGAAGGTGGTGCTGCCGAGCACGCCCGCAGATGCCAAGGGGCTGCTGAAGACGGCCATACGGGATGATAACCCGGTGATCTTCATGGAGCACGCGGGGCTGTATCAACAGCGTGGCGAGGTGCCGGAAGATCCGGAGTTCTTGATTCCATTCGGCCTCGCGGACATCAAGCGTCCCGGTTCGGATGTAACGATCGTCACCTATTCCCATGGCGTCGGCATGTGCCTTGCCGCAGCGAATAAGATCGCTGAAGAGACCGGCATCGAGTGCGAGGTCATAGACCTTCGCACCCTCGTCCCACTCGACATGGAGACTGTCCTGCGCTCGGTGCGGAAAACGCATCGCGCGATCGTCGTGCATGAGGAATGGAAGAACGTCGGCTTTGGCGCGGAGCTCGCCAGCCGGATCTATGAAGAGGCTTTTGAGGACCTGGACGCCCCTATCGAACGCATCGGCGGACCGTTCGTCCCAATGCCCTATTCGAAGCCTCTGGAGCGCGCGGCTATCCCGCACGAAGACGATGTCGTCGCGGCCATCAAGCGGGTCGTCGCGTAAGTACTGTCGCTCGCGGTCTCCGTGCAGTGGAAATGCCGCATGGAGACCGCCGGTAGAATGCGTTCCGAGGAGAAAACATGGCGGAAGTACGGATGCCCAAGATGGGCGATGGAATGGAAGAAGGCACGATCACCTCGTGGCTGAAGAAGGAAGGCGATCAGATCCATGAGGGAGATATGATCGCCGAGGTAGAGACCGACAAAGCGAACGTCGAGATCCCTGCGGAAGAATCAGGAGTCCTGTCTAAAATCGTGGTTTCGGCGGGCCAGACGGTTTCCGTGGGCGCGGTGATCGCGCAGATCGGTGAGGGCGGCGCTCAGACGACGAAGGTGGAACAGCCCGTGGACCACGCGGAAAGCGCCCCCACGACAGTCGAGACGAAGCACGCTCTTCCCCAGCCGTTCGCTCCGGAAAGCGTAACGGACGCGGACGCAGGCGCGACGGGACCGACGGAGGAGCGCATCAAAGCCTCCCCGCTCGCGCGACGTATGGCGCGCGATTTGGAGATCGATCTTGCCCGCGTTCGCGGAACCGGCCCCGGCGGCAGAATTGTGGAACGGGACGTGAAAGCATTTCAGGATGCCGGGCCGGACCATGCGCACGCTCCCACCATGCCGGCCATCCCATCCATGCAGCCGCCTAAAGCGGTCCCGCAGCCCGTGGGCGCTTCGATGGATATCAAGCCTTCCAAGATGCGGGAAGCCATCGCGCGCAGGACGGTATTGAGCAAGCAAACCACGCCGCATTTCTATGTCACGATGCTGGTGGAAGTGGATCGCCTGCTTGGGATGCTTAAGGATCTGAATGTCGATGCTTCCGAAGGCAAGATCACCGTCAATGACGTCCTCGTCAAGGCTTCGGCGATCGCCCTCGGGCAGGTGCCTGAAGTGAATGCGACATGGACGCCCGAGGGAACCGTTCGCCGGTTCTCAGAGACGCATATCGGTATCGCGGTGGGTATCGAAGACGGTCTCATCATCCCCGTGGTTCCCAATTGCCACATCAAAACGCTGCGCCAGATCTCAGCGGAAGCAAAGGTGTTGATCGGCAAGGCGCGCAATAACCAACTTAAGCCATCGGAATACAGCGGCGGCACATTCAGCATTTCGAACCTGGGAATGATGGGAGTGGACGAGTTTATCGCCATCATCAATCCGCCGGAAGCCGCGATCCTCGCCATTGGCGGCATCGTGCGCGAGCCCGTTGTCACAAGAACGAGTGACGAAATCGTCATTCGCTCAAGGATGAAGATAACGATCTCCGCCGATCATCGTGTGCTCGATGGAGTGACCGCAGCCCGGTTCCTTCAGGAAATGAAACGCCTGCTGGAATCCCCGTTCTCATTGTTATCCTGAACCCGTTCCATAACGCATGAAAACCCCACTATCCTCGCCGGAAAGTGGGGTTTTCGTTTGTTTGGAATTTAGATTCGTTTCGTGCCTCCCCTATAGCGGCGGTCTCCGTCGCTTAAAGGGGATGTTATTGCTTTGGAACGGGAGAGATGACTACGCGGCGCCCGGGTTCGTCGCCTTCGCTGTAGGTGCTTACAGCCGGATCGTCCGCAAGCGCGGCGTGGATGATGCGACGCTCATGCGCGGGGAGCGGCTCCAGTTCCGCCTCTTCATTCCGCAGCTTGACTTCGGTCGCCAGATCCACGGCGCGTTGGATAAGCGTGTTCGCACGGCGTTGTCGATACCCTTCCGCATCCAGCATCAGCCGTACATCGGTCGCGGTGCGGTGGGAAAGGATCATATTGCAAAGAAACTGCAGCGCATCCAGGCCGGGGCCGGACTTGCCCAGGGTAAGCTGGATATCTTCACCCAGAAGCTCGATATGCATATACGGCTTCTGAAGCGAACGAACGACTGCGCGAGCGGAAAGACCACTGGCGGCGCAGATCTCCTGCATCAATGTCAGCGCCAACTGCTGATCGGCGGAAAGATCCTGGGCTGCGCCGCCCTGGCCGGCGTCTACAGCGCCACTCTTCTCAGCGACGTCCGTCTCTGCATTTCCGCTCGTCATGATTCGCTCTCCTTTTCACCCAATTCACCATTGATGGTCAGGACGTTTCGGCATCGTACGCCCCGCCAACATCTCGTATTTTTCACCCGCGCGTGGCTCCCAGGCAGAAGGAAGACCAGATCAGGTTATCGCCGTTTCCGGCGAGGCCGCGCCCGTCCGGCGGGGTTGCTTGCAATGGCTACGCTGCCCGTGGATGTCGCAGCCACCGGAGTGCCGCCTCCCGGGCCCTTGCCGTTGCGCCCGTCGGAGTCCCCCCCGCCGACAACACCCCCATCGGCCTTGCTCGGCTTATAAATATAGTGGTACTGCTGCCACGCCGACAGAATATTCAGGATCAGCCAGTAGAAAATAAACGCTGCGGACCACCGGTACTTCAAGAACATCCAGAACATCATGATCGTCATCATCACCGACATCTGCTTTTGCTGCGCCGCTTGAGCCGGATCGGGCGATGGCGTCAATTTCATCGTCAGGTAGTTGCTGGCGGCATAGAGGACAAGCAGCGGTATATCGAACTCGCCCATGTTTGCCCCAATGACACTCGGGTACATGTGCGCAAGCGGACTTCCGATCCAGAGGAACGTCCCATAGGAAAAATGATGCTCATACAGACGGATGGTGTAGTAAACCCCATAGAGAAAGGGGAGTTGGATGACCATGGGAATACAACTCGCGAAGGGGTTTACCCCATGCTCTTTATAGACTGCCCATGTTTTCTCGTTCATTTCTGCGGGCTTGTCTTTGTACTTCGCCTGGAGTTCCTTTAGGAGCGGTTGGATACGCTTCATTTCACGCTGACTCTTATACGTCTTCAGCGTGAGCGGCAAAGTGATCCCCTTGACTACGGCCGCGATCAGGGCAAGCGCAAACCAGTAGCTGAAGGCGGGTATCCGCCCGGTCATCCCAACGAGAGCGTCAACGAGCTTGTAGTTCCATTTGCTGCGGTTTCTCTCATCCATGCGCCGTTCAAGGTTCGGCTTGAGTTTGTTGTCCGGCGCGATCTTCGCGGCGGCGGAATTGGGATACTGTTGGAAAAGTAGTTTGAGCCGGTTGAACGCCTGCAATTCGCCATCCGCCTGCATGTCCTTCTGTTTGTCCAGGGATTCCGGCGACATCTGAGCCTGGTTAGTATAATCAAGCTGAGCCGGCGTTCCATAGCGGCTGGGGTCGGAGGCGAATTGCGCGGCAAGAAGCAATGCTTCCGACGCCATCTTGTCGTCCTTGCCGTCTTTCGCATCCTTGATGGAATCGTACTCTTCCAGCGCTTCCTTCGGCTTGGCGGCCTCCAGTTTTCGCGCATCCTCGAAGGTGTTAGGGTAATTACTGCGCGAACGTTGCGGGGAACACCCCGTCATAAGCAAGACCGAGATCGTGAGAAGGAGAAGAAGCGTGGAATAACGCACTGCTGATTTCAAGAGTTTATCCTTAACGGCGCCCTTACGGTATCGGATCATATCCTCCCGGGCTGAATGGATTACAGCGAAGGATGCGCCTGATGCCGAACGCGACGCCAACAAACACGCCGTATTTCCGAATGCACTGTGCGGCATACTCAGAACACGTCGGATGATAACGACAGACACGGGGCCGAAGGGACGCCGTGGATTGATAGATACGTATTGCGGCCAGAAAAGCCCGCTGAATCAAGGCGGAAAGCCACTTCATCAGTTTCACTACGTATCTAAAGGCGCCCGCGGTTTCAAACAGGAAATACTCCCGGCGCTCTTCGTGGAGTTCCGCTCGGCCCGCATCCCCTCCGAGTTGCTCTGCACCGGCAAGACGCGCGCCCTGCGCAGCAGATCCTCCACGGCGGTTCGGACCTCCGACCATGCCGCGGATTTCAATTTTCCACGGCCGACGAACACGAGGTCTAAACATTCGTTCGATAGATCCGTGATGCGCAGGCGGACCGCTTCGCGCAGCCTGCGCTTGATCCGATTGCGCGCCACCGCATTGCCTTGCTTCTTGCTGACGACAAATCCTACTCTCAGACCTCGCGGAGACAGGGGTTCGAGAGCCTGTCGACGGATCACGTAAAGTACGGCCAGTTCGGAAACTTGCGATCGCCCACGCGAATAAGCGTGCCGGAAATCCCGGTTATCGCGCAACCGATTGTCTACCGGTAACACGCGCAACCTCCTTCCGGATAAAAGGGTTCTGGAGCCTCTCTACTTACGGCGGAAAGGCGCGAACGGTTTCCCTTCGCGCCTTTGCTTCCATAGAGGATATGACATCCATGTAGAGTCTACTTGATCAGTTCGGCTCGTCCCTTGGCACGTCGGCGGCGTAGAACATTGCGCCCGTCGAGCGTCATCATGCGCTTGCGAAAGCCATGAACGCGCTTATGGCGTCGGTTGTGCGGCTGAAAAGTTCGTTTCATAAAGTTTATCGCTCCGTAAAAAGATACCGGCTATTATAGCACAGCCTGATGCGACTTCGCAACACTAAAATCGCGGGGGCCTAATTATCGTTTACTCATCGAAGAGAACTTCGACCCCATCGCTGGCAAACGTATTTCGAATTTGCGCCGCAAGGCGCTGCAGGCCAGGCCGCACGGAGGCCGCGAAGCCGACATCGATCACCACGGTATTGAGCTCATCCACAAGCATCAGATCCGCAATGCCGATGCCGCCGACAATCAGCGCTCCCGCGTCTTGATTGCTCGCCGCCCACAAAAGCCCTTCTCCCGCGCCAAGACCGCTCGCTACGGCCAACGACCCGATTGGCTTTCCCGGTCGATGCGAACAGCGGGCGGAGTTGTCGGCGCGTAATCCGAGCGCATCGTTTACCTGCGCCAGAACCGTATCGAGCGATACCTTGAGCGGAAGCTCTCCAAATCTGCCGCGACCATACAGAACACCTGGATTTCTCAGGGGAATGATGTCGTAGGAAATATCCTTGTCGGGAAATGCCTCCAGTATTGCCGCCACCACTCCCTTCAGGTCACGCTCCGCGAAGCGCATCTCCAATCTGAGGCGATCGCTGTCCGGCTCCTCATGGAGCGCGTCTTTTCTCCCCGATGCGTTTGCTGTCGACCAGGGCATGGCGCCATCCGATAAAGCGAGAAGAGACTGAACAGAAACCTTCAGATCCGTTGCGCCCGCTTCCGCAGCGGCTTCCTGGATCTGCCGCAGGCGGCCGCGCGGCACGGACGCCTCGAACTTTAACTGAGCCTCGGCGGCGGTAGGAATCAGCGCTCCGATCGGCGCCAGACCTAGCTGCTCACTTAAGCCATCATCCAGACCGCCGGGCGCTGCGGCATAAGCGGTGGAAAGTGCATAGAGCGAAATCTGCTTCTGGATTAACTGCGCGATTTTACTCCCCAGAGGATCGTCCCATGTTACGGCGCCGAGCGGAGCGGCAAGCAGGGGCGCGGCGGTGACCAGAAGAGAGGACTTGCGAGCGGCGGCGCTTCGAATGGCGCGTGCGCCGGCAAACGGGGCCACGATCACGCTCTTGACCGTGGAAAGCATCGCTCCGATCTGCAGACCGAAAGGGGATGTTGGAATCGCCAGTACCGGAGGCGCGAGGTATTCTATGAACTCGACCACTTCCGCCACGGTAACGGAACGTCGCGGCCGATGCAAAGGACCGCCGGCGTTCGAAAGTCCCTCAAACTCCATACTCTCACCTTTATCACAAATAGAACAGCGCGTCCCATTCAGAACGCGCTGCCCTCCGCCCGTTTATTGTTTCGCTATATATCGGGAAGTTCCATTGGGTGGAAGCAAATTACTACGGTCCTCCGCTGCTTCCGCCGGATCCCGTGTCCGCACTGTCCGTGGCATTCTGTACAGGCTGTAGATTATTGGGGTCGATATAGTGTACGGGCCTGTCTTCACCGATCGTGACCGTTATCCCGACAACCCGACTATTAATCAGAGCGAGTTGAACATGGTATTTGTGGCTGTAGTTCATGACGACTCCACCACCCTGTTCCTGAACCGTTTCGGGCCACCCGTAGGCCGCATAGATATCCTTGACCGTACTTCCGATGTGGATCCCACGTTGCGTGGGTTTGCCTTGAATCCATCCCCGCTCGACGATGCTTTCCACACGCTTGGCGTTATTGAATGAAAAAACATACACCAGTTGTTGCTTTGGGAAATAGTAGGACCAGATAAACCCGCCGGACGTTTCAAAGTTGATGAACTCTTCGGCCAACTGCTTGTCCGATTTGCTCTGACTGCCAAACTCGAGCAGATGCGTGGCGACTCCCGCAAAGTCGAGATAGAAAATATTGTCCGTCGAACCCATGGCGCCTCCGCCCGAGCCACTGGCGGCAAGACTACTGCCACTCGAAGAGCCCCCGGACATTCCGCCCCCGCTTCCTCCGCCACTTCCGCCGCCTCCTGAC
>JBBRKX010000233.1:0-7170 GCA_038231675.1 Chthonomonadales bacterium
ATCCGGCGGAAGCACGTTGACGAACTGTTCGCGCGTCTTACAGCTGTCGCTGATCACCTGGATGACGCGCTCGGCCTCTTTGCCGTCCACCCCGATAAGAAGCGTGACATTGCCCTCGCGCAGAAACCCACCGGTGCTTCCGATCTTGGTAAACTTGAAGCCATTCCGTAACAGGGCTTCGGTGATCTTATTCTTATCGCGATCATGCACGACGGTTATCACCAACTTCATGGTAGCAGCGCCTCCACAAACAGCGGTTGCGTATTATCTTTCGGTTTCCGACCGCTTCTGTAGCGTAAGGAGAGCAAGCCGGGTTCGGGCGAGTATCTCATCATGAAGCGCATCGACAGGCAGCGTCGCATCCAAAACGCAGAATCGTGTTGGATCATTCCGCGCCTCGGAGAGGAATCCCTCCCGCACACGGCGATAAAACGCGATATTTTCCTCTTCCATGCGGTTACGGTCCGTCTGGCGAGTCAATCCGATGTCCGGCGAGAGGTCGAGTAGGAAGGTAAGGTCCGGCATGAGGGCATCGATCGCGAACGCATTCAGGTCCGCCACCACGTCGCGGCCAAGACCACGGGCATGGCCCTGATAGGCGATGCTGGAATCGACGAACCGATCGCATAGCACGACGCCCGGCTGTTCCAGATGTGGAAGGATGACGCGTTCGACATTTTGCGCCCGCGCGGCAAGAAAAAGCAGGAGTTCCGCCCGCGCGGACATCTCGGTATGCAGAACGAGGCTGCGTATGGCCTCGCCAAAGGCGTCGCCGCCCGGTTCACGCGTGGTGCACACAGGCACATTATCGTGTTTCAGGGCGGCGCGCAAGAGGGCGATCTGCGTGGACTTTCCGGCTCCGTCCACGCCCTCGAACGTTACGAAAAGTCCCGGTAGAATGCGAGAGTGGGAGGATCCCACTCTCAATTGCCGACCGGAAGGATGCGGACCCGTCGCTGCGGCTCCACCCCCACGCTTTCCGATACGAGTTGGTGTCGCTCGACAAGCTGATGCTGCAGCCTGCGCGTAAACGAATTGGCGGGCTCCAACTCGGTCGCCTCGCTCGTTTCCTTCACCCGATCGATTGCGTCCTGCGTCTCGATCAGCGCCGATTCCATCTCATCTTCCTCGGAAACGGCCCCGCCTTTCATGCCAAACATCTCACGGATGCTTCCGGCGATCTGGGCATACGTGTTGCTGCGGACAACGTAGATGGGAAGGCGCTTTTGCGCGGCCTCGCGCATCTTTCCAGGCTCTCGCTTATAAGTCGCCTTCAAGGCCACTACCACGTCGGCATCGCTTACATCCCGGGCGATGAAGGCCGGAACATGCGTTTCCGCGATAGCACGGTCCAGCCGGCTGCGACTGACCCCATACGGGAAGATACGCACGGTGGCGGGAAGCGCCTTGGTCGCGGGCACGGCCGCGCCGGAAGCGGCCCCGGCCATAACCAGGCGCGACGTCGAGCCGCCTGCATCGTCCCTGCCACCGGCATCCGGATGCTCCCATGCGTCCGCAAGGCGCTGCCGGCCGCTGCGCGGGGTCAGCGTAGGCCCACGGCCGCGCTCCGATGACCGGTCGCTTCCGCCGGAAGAGCCGCGCTCCCGCTCTGGAAGCTCGCGTATTCCCAGACTTTCGTCGGCTTTCTGCGCGATCTCGATCTCGCCGTGGTCGTTGCGAACCCGAATTTCCGGCCGGGGCGCGGTCCCACGTAAAAGCCGGTCGACCGTTTTTTCGACATCGAGGTGAATCGCAAGCTTATCGACTTCGATAATCTCGATGACGACCTCGAAGGTAGGAGGCGCTTTACGCTCCAGAACCGTCTTCTGCGTTCCCCGCCGCTTCGCCTCATCGTCGGAAAGGGTCACCGCATGGATCCCCCCGATAAGGTCCGAAAGGGTGGGGTTCATCATCAGGTTTTCAAGGCTATTGCCGTGCGCCGTCCCAACGAGTTGAACGCCGCGCTCGGCAATGGTTCGTGCCGCAAATGCCTCCTGCTCGGTCCCGATCTCATCGATCACGATGACTTCCGGCATGTGGTTTTCCACGGCCTCGATCATAACGTTATGCTGCTGTTCCGGGCTGGAGACCTGCATGCGGCGCGCATGCCCGATCGCCGGATGCGGAATATCGCCGTCGCCCGCGATTTCATTGCTGGTGTCGACGATCACGACACGCTTCTTCAACTGGTCCGAGAGAACGCGCGCGACCTCGCGCAGTTTCGTCGTTTTGCCTCGTCCCGGCCGGCCGAGCATCAAGATACTTTTGCCGCTTTCGACAACATCCTGAATGATATCGATGGTTCCGTAAACGGCGCGGCCGATGCGGCAGGTGAGGCCGACTATCCGGCCCTGGCGATTACGAATGGCGGAAATGCGGTGAAGCGTTCGCTCGATTCCCGCCCGGTTGTCTTTGCCGAAAGAGCCGACGCGCCCGACGACGTATTCCAGGTCGGCGGCCGAAACCGGTTCCGTGCCCAGTTCCATTTCCCGCTCGGTAAAGCGGGCTTCGGGGATGCGTCCGAGATCCATGACGATCTCAAGAAGATCCTCCAGAGTGCTCTCTCGCTCCAGTTGCGCCCGCACAGGAGGCGGAAGCACTTCCAACAGTAGTGAGAGATAATCGGTAATACGCTGTTGATGCGCGGTCAATGGTGCCTTGGCTGCGGTCTCGGCCGCAGTAAGCGGCGTTCCGGAGGCAGAGGCGACGGTAAGACGTTGGGATATCTGTGGTGTATTCATGAAATGGTTTCGGCCACTCCTTTTTGAATGACGATCTGCACGGAACGGCTTGCGGCCGTGGAGTGCGGGCCGGCAACTCCCGTGTGGGCGCGTTGCGGCCAGGAAGGACAGCGGGGAATTTCCCCGCGTCACTCATGTACATTGGTGTACACTTATCAAGACAGGATTTTTGGCCGGAAAGTTTCTGGAATGGCGACTTTCTCCTGTATCGCTTCACAAACGATTTATGGCAAAGCGGCCTGGAAGCGTGGGCCGCTTTCCGTCCGGATATTGGGGGGGAATAGGGGTGCCTTCAGAAGGACTGCTTTGCCGTTCATCCGACGCGCTCACTTGCGCGCACCGTTGAGAAGTTGGAGAGCGCTGGAGATCAATGCACCGGTATCCGCCGCATCGCCGCTTGCAGCGATCGCACGCTCTGCGGCGCGGCGCGCATCTGCCCGGCTATAGCCAAGCCCCGCGAGACCGTCGATGACATCCTCGAACGCCGCATTGCGCGCCGCGGTCCCCGGTCCGGCTTCGCTCTCATCGGCCCTGCGATCGAATGCAAAGATCGCCATTTTGTCGCCCAGTTCCAGGCAGAGTCTCTGGGCCAGTTTCGGTCCCACGCCGGGCACGCGCGTAATCGAGCGCGTGTCGCTTGTGGAAAGCGCACGGGCCATTTCGGAGACATCGAGCGTGGAAAGCAGCGCAAGCGCGACTTTGGGCCCGACGCCCGAAGCGCCGAGCAGGAGCTTGAAAGCCGCCAATTCCGGACCCGTGGAAAACCCGTAGAGCGAGAGATCGTCTTCACGCACGATAAGGTGGGTAAGCAGGGTCAGTTTGCCGCCGACCTCCGGAAGCGAGGAAAACGTCGGCGTCGGCACGAAGACCTGGTACCCGACCCCGCCCACATCGAGAACGACACTGTTGGCTTCACTCCGCGCGAGTGTCCCCGTAAGCTGCGCGATCATGCCATAGCCTCCCTGATTCAGACTGCCGCATCATGCCTCCGCCCGCGGAGGATGACGCGATCAGTAGATGACCTTGTTCAGCGGATACTCCACGATGCCTTCCGCACCGGCGCGCTTGAGGCCCGGCAGCAGATCGCGCACGGTGTCCGCCGCCACGATGATCTCGATGGCCACCCAGTTTGGATTGGAGAGCGGGGCGATCGTCGGATTCTTAAGAGCGGGCAGGAGATCGGTGACGCCTTGCAGACGTTCGCGCGCGACGTTCATCTTCAGGCCCACGAGGTTCTCGGCATTGAGCGCCGCGCTGACGAGCATCGTGATGTTTTCGATCTTCGCGCGCTTCCAATCGTCCTGCCATGCACCGTGATTGGCGATCAACCGCGTGGTGGACGTAAGAAGAGTATCGACGATCTTGAGGTTGTGCGCGCGAAGGCTGCTGCCCGTTTCGGTATTCACCACGATGGCGTCGACGAGTTCGGGCACTTTCACTTCGCACGCGCCCCAGGAAAACTCCACGCTTGCTCGGACATCGTTTTGCCGCAGATATCGCTCCGTTAAACGGACATATTCCGTCGCGATTCGCTTGCCCTCGAGGTCCCTGATAGATTCCACCGGGCCACCGTTTTGCGCGGCAAGCACCACACGGATCGCGTTGCGAGTGGCCTTGGAGTAGCCGAACTCCGCCACTTCGTGGACATCCGAACCGTTGTCCTCGATCCAATCTTTTCCGGTCAGGCCGGCATCCAGAATCCCCTGCTCTACATAGCGTGGGATCTCCTGCGGCCGGATCAGCAAAGGCTCCAACTCGGGATCGTCCACGTTTGGATGGTACGACCGTCCACTGCTCATTCTGAAATCGAACCCCGCCTTCTTGAACAGTGCGAAAGTCGCTTCCTGTAAACTGCCTTTCGGGATCCCTAGTTTGAGCTTTCGTTCCAAAATCGTCCTCACTTTTCTCGGTGTGCGCGCTCGCGCGCGTCCACATTTCCTGGCCCTTATTATAGCATAGAGAGCTTCGGGGACGATTTAACGAAATCTTAACGTTCGCTTAACACCCCCCTAACGTCCGCAGTCTACACTGGAGAGGCTTGGGACTGGAGAGGCTTGGGAAAACGTTGGGACAGAAATGTACGGGAGAGTGCCGTGAGCCGAAGCGGTTTCCATACAGCCCCGGAAATGCGCCGGAACGCAAACCGGGAGCTTTCACATAAGAGAGTTCAGACAGGGATGTCCGACTTTCTCCTCTCTATCTCTCCCTCTCCTCACCATGGCGCGGCGATCCTAACCGCCGCATGTAGTACGGCTCGTTCGACGCAACGCCGCTTCGACTACAACAAAATGAGGCTGGCGAACAATCGAAAGATTGTTCGCCAGCCTTGTTTTCTGCCCAAATGCAGCTTCCTTCGGGGCGCGGAGTTAGGTCATCAACTCCCGCATGCGTCGGGTCCGGCCACGCTTGCGCAGTTTTGCGAGCGCCGAGGCCTCGATCTGGCGCACACGTTCACGCGTGACTTCCAGCGCCTTGCCGACTTGCTCCAGCGTGCGCGGCTCGTCGCCGTCCAGACCATACCGAAGCATGATCACGTCCTTTTCACGCGGCGTCAACTCATCCAGCGCGATCATCAGCTCATCGCGCAGGGCGCTGCGCGTGGCCTCCGCAAGCGGATTATGCGCGTCCGGCGCGGGGATAAGGTCCGCCAGGCGGCTCTCGCCCTCTTCGCCAATCGGAGTTTCCAGGGACAGCGGCTCGATCGCGCCGCGCAAGAGTTCGCTCAGCTTTTCTTCCGTCATCGTCATCGCTTCGGCGAGTTCCGACCGGGTCGGCATTCTTCCCAGTCGTTCCCGGAGCGTTCCGCGAGTCTTATTGATGCGGCCGAGCGTATCCGTAACGTGTACGGGGAGTCGGATCAGGCGCGCCTGATCGGCAATGGCCCTACTGATAGCGCGCCGGATCCACCAGATCGCATACGTGCTGAAACGGTAGCCCTTACGGTAATTGAACCGTTCCACCGCGCGAATCAGGCCGATCGTGCCTTCCTGCATCAGATCCTCGATCGGCATTCCATGTCCCAGGTAGCGCCGGGCTACCGAAGCGACAAGTCGGAGGTTCGCCGAAACAAGCGTGTCCTTGGCATTTTTCGCATCTACTAAAGAGCGTGGATCTTCCATCCGGCGCGCCAATGCGATCTCCTGATCGTGTGTCAACAACGCCACACGTCCGGCGCGACGAAGCCAGGCCTGGGTGCTCTCTTCCAATTCCACCGCGGGTTCAAGCTCTTCTGTAGTCGGCTCAAGCTCTTCGGTTGCGGCGTCGACGGGAACAGCAACAACAGGACTGTCGGCGGCCACGGATGCGCGGTATTCGATTGTCTCGATTAATTCCTCGATCTCTTCGGGATCGTTCAGATCCTCATTGCGACTATGGGTATCCAGTACGGCCGGATTCAAATATCCGGTTGTTCTGCTTCGATCCCGCAGACGCCCCTTATTCTCACTTACTTGCGCGGGCATCGCGCCCTCCCTTCTCTCGCTCCGCAAACATCCCCCTTGCCGTTCGCTTCGGGCCTGCTTGAAAAGTCAATACATATGACGGTGAATACGCCTCACCCCGCAACTTTACGGGATAAAGCAGAGCCCTTACCATTTGGCGGTATCGAGCGAACCCTGAAGAGGCAACAATACCGCATTACAAAAGGTCGTGATCATTTCCGTCCGCGCGGAACGCGGTCCAGATCGGTGGCATGGCACGCCTCCCGAATTCCCGGCATACACGCTCTTGACAGGTAGATCCTGATGAAAGTTGCAAGGTAAAAGCATTACGTGCGCTGATGCAATCCGTTCGCGGAAAGGTAAGCTCCAGCGGATAATTGCCCCGCCCCCATTTAAAAACGGAAACTCATTGTAACATAAATGTGCCGAAAAGGCGATTCCGTGCATTTATGTATTTCCCATGGCATTCCAAGCGTGGTGGAGCGAAAAGCACGCTTTTCTCAGGAAACGCCCCGAAATCCATGTGGCATCGACTTCTCCGGCCGTTTGTTCCGGTCTCCATGTCCGTCCTATATATCCTACGTAACGGCGCAGTTGCTTTACGCCACCTTTCTAGTATCGGCTACAAGAGGCCGGCCCGCGCTAAGTAGCCGTTCGGTCAACCTTCGTAGAAATCTCCGGTACTCTGATCTCGGAGAATTACGAACCTCCAGCGGTTGGCCGCTTAGAAAGAGAAATCGAGTGGACCGCCGCTGTATAACTCGACCGTTTCGATCAGACTGAGAGGGATAATTTCCTCTTCGCCGTCTCCTGGCCTCGCAACATAGGCATATCCATCTCTCACATCGAGGGGAGCCACGACCGAAGCCATGGTATTCCCGCCTGCCCGCTTCCGATATTGCATCTGCACATAACCGCCCTCACGCGCGACACGCGCAAGCATCGCCTTAATTTCATTGCCGCTTCGCCTGGCCAGACTCCCGCCTGCG
>JBBRKX010000234.1:0-7168 GCA_038231675.1 Chthonomonadales bacterium
TAGATATACTCGCGCTTACCGAGCTGTCTTCCTCCACGATGACCGATGCGGGTGGATCGTCATTCATAGATCCTGGTATCCAGGTAAAGGTGGCAATAATTGTGTCTTGACACTTTATGGAGGGATTGGCTCCTAGGACCGGTATGTAGCAGCCATAATCGTAATTGAAATTGGGATCGGAACCTGGGGTGAGAAGGGAATATTTCACCGCAGTGCTCGGGATAGGCGGAGTTGCCGTATACGTTCCCTTGTCATAGCTTACCTGATAGTGCCCTTGGTCATAGCTGTAGCTGCCGATGATGCCGCGCAGATGTGCTCCGAGCATGCCGATCTGTTGTACGGGAAGAACGATTACGATGATGCCCGCAAACAGCACGGCGGTCAGCCACCAGAATGCTCGTCTGTTATGGGGGGGGTAAGACAAGTTTGCGTTTGCTTGCTGTAGGGTAAAGCTCAGATCCACGCGAAACGCCATTTTCCGTCTGGCGCGCTTCTTTGTCGCGGACAGACTGGGCCATTCAAGAATGGGTTGCGGTCGTCAGCCGTCGCTCGGTGGGTGAAGAGCGAAGGGCACGGCGTCCAAACCGAGCGCAAATCGCACACGGGATGCGTCTGGCTCCTTGCTATGTACTTCTTGTCGAGACTGTAAAACGGTGTCGCAGGACCTGCCCGATTGTGCCTGGCGCTTGGCTCCGGAGAAACATTCTGGAGATTGCCATGCTTAAGAGCATGCACTGCGCGCTTGATGGTATGCGCCGGAGTGTGTGCATGCTGCCTACTTGCTCATAGTACACGCATACTTGCTAAGAGTCAAGCAATCGAGAGGCATCAATGAAAACTTTTTTGAAATGCCACAGTCAAGTTCTATCGAATTATCGGACTGTAGTTGCAAATCGGCTGCTATCTAGGTGATGCCGGCGGTGTCAGGTGAGCAGAAGCGACGATTAGATCAATGCGGCAGATATCGATGCAGATAGGATGCATGCAAAAAATATTGGGAATCCTGGAATATTCGTTGAACTGCAATGCATCATAACTCGCCGTCGGACGCATCGTCTGCACCCGCGCCTCCAGACGCTTCCTCTTCAATAAGCTGCTCCATATCTTCGTCCAGATCCTCCCCCATTCCCTTTCCGACTTCACGCATGAGTTTGCGCATCGCGGCGGGATCGTCGGTGTCTCCGAGCATCTCCATCTCGTCGGAAAGCGACTCCAGGGTCTCATCCTCCGAGCGAACGCGGGCAAACCGAGAAATGAGTCGATTCAGGTCGGTCGATTGGCAGCGCGGGCATTGCAGCGGGGCCGGCTGAGCGACGACCCCAACCAGCTTACGAAATTTTCGATTGCACTGATCGCAAACAAATTCATAAATCGGCATTTGCTACCTCACCGCCGGAACAGAATTTTGAGAAGTCGTTCCCAACGGAATGGGCTCATCGATAGGTCGAGCGCTTTCGATATAAATGCGGCCGCTCCGTCCCACACGGAACTGTATCCTCGCAGGCTTATTTACCGTCAGTCCACCGATATCGATAACCTCCTTCACCGGCCGTATTGCCCCACGAAAGCGTACGGACACCTGCGCGGGAGACGGAGCGCTACCGCCGTCCGGAACCTCGGGCACCAGGATCACAACCGTTGCGACGCCATCCTGCACCGCCGCTTCCATACGATCCCGCATCGCGGCTTTTTTTGCGAAACGCCCTACCTCGGGCAGAAAAATAAATCCGACGATCACGAGAAAAAAGGACGCCACCACGGCGGCCCGCAACCACTTGTTTCGTACATTTCGCATCCCACCACTCCTCAGCACCTATTTTACCCTCATGCGGGAAAACAAAGGAGACAGGAAACACATCGAGTTACTGGGAATAGCATATTAAGTTTGATTGAGCCGGACTAAAGGAGGACGCCCCATGAAGGCAAGCATGCATACTTTGTTCGTTTCTTTGCTTCTCTTTCTCGCCGGCTGCTCGCACACGGGAGGGCCAGTGGTAAGGTCGACTATGACGCCGTCTGGCCCGCGAATTCGATCTGGCTCGCACTGGGCGACACGCACCATATGGTGAAGGACGAGCAGAGTATTCTCTGGTCGCCTGTCGTGATCGCCATAAAGGCCGATCAGGCGAAGCGGCTGGGCTGGGTCGGAAATCAGAACGTGCGTGTGGAGGATTTCCTCAAAACGGTCGAACGGGACCATCTGAAGTTCATGATGACATCCGCCACGCAGTCCAACAGCGGGTCCGCCGCGTATCTTGGCTTCCTCTATGCCTTTGCGGGACAGCCCGGAATGCTGTCGAAAAAGAATCTATCCGATTCAGGGGTTCGCGAGAAAGTGAAGCGTCTTCTGCAATCCGTCGATCGCTCATCGGGCAGTTCAGGGTGGCTGAAGGACCTATTCCTTCAAAAGTACGCAACGTACGACGCGATGGTCAACTATGAATCGGTGGCCATCGAGGCAAATCAGGCCCCGGTAGCTGCGAGTAAAGCTCCGCTGCACCTCATTTATCCTTCGGATGGATTGGCGATATCCGATTCACCGTTCGCCTACGTCGATCATGGCGAGCAGGCCAAGGCCGACACATTCCAAAGTCTCCAGGCCTATCTGTTGTCTCCGGCCTATCTGTTGTCTCCGGCCGTGCAGAACCAGATTCTCCATGAGGGACGGCGCGTCGGTCCCGTGGGCGCGGATCTGCCCGCAGCAGAACGGGCGGTTTTCAACCCGGACTGGGGAATCGATATCAAACGCTTTTTGCGCCCCATGCGTTACCCAAGTGCGGACGTCGTGAGAGACGCGTTGGATCTCTATCAGACGGTGCTCCGCAAGCCCTCTTATACGGTCTACTGCCTGGATTATTCCGGCAGCATGGAGGGTCCGCGTGAGGCCGGATTGAAGGCGGCCATGCGCCTCATCCTGAACCAGGAGGAAGCTAAGAAAAACCTGCTGCAATCGTCCGCATCGGACGTCACTACCGTGATCACCTTCAGCAATCGCATGCTGGACGAATGGACCGTGCAAGGCAACTGCCCCGCCGATCTCGATCAAATGTGGAATGGCCTGAATGCGCGCCATCCGGAAGGTGGCACGGACATCTACTCGCCAATCATACGCGCCCTGGATCTGATGAAGGTCCATGGGGGCATCGAAAAATATTTTCCATCCGTCATACTCATGACCGATGGAAAGTCGAACACGGGAGCGACACTGAGCGACCTACAAATACATATTTACGGCCTCTGATTGCAAAAGGAAGTTCCCGTCTATGCCATCCAGTTCGGCGAGGCGTCCGGAGATCAGCTCAAGCTTATCACGGACATGAGAGTTCAGGCCGGCTGTTCGACGGCACAGGAGACCTTACGGCGGCATTTCGGACCGCCAAGGGTTACAACTAGGAAAGCGATAGAGAACCCTATGGGACTGCTTCCGGAGCGCACCCGCAGTCGAAATCGGAATCCATCACCCCGCCGCCGTCCACCTGCCCGGGGTGCCGCAGAGCATCGACAATGTTATCCCGATGCCTTCTCCGCGGGTGATGGAGACGATTATGCGAGAGATCGAAAAGAAATGAGAGCGGCGCCTTTGCCGAGGATATGCCGACGGAAGCCAGTGCAAGAGATGACCTCCGCCATGCGCCCGTTGGGGAACATTAACTCAGCGCCACTTCCCCTTCTTCGCCCGTTCGAATCCGAATCGCTTCCGTGACCGGAAAGAGAAAGATTTTGCCGTCGCCGATTTCACCGGTGCGAGCTGCATCGGCGATCGCGGTCGCCACCTGGGTAGCTTCCCCATCTGGGACGACGATCTCTAATTTAATCTTTTGCAGCAGATTAACGGTGTACTCCGCTCCCCGATAATGCTGGGTGAAGCCTTTCTGTTTACCGGATCCGCGGACTTCCGTGACCGTCATGCCCTTGATGCCGATTTCATTCAGCGCGGCTTTTACGTCTTCAAGCTTTTGTGGGCGGATGAGCGCTTCTACCTTAACCATCTTAAACGTTCCTTTCTTCAGCACAATCTTTCCGAACGCGTGTGCCTTACAGCCGTAAAGGCTATTCCCATGACGTATCGTACCTGCTTCGCGGCTCGATTTGCGTGGGACAGGAATTCGACTGTATCCGTGAGCGCCGTCAGCACCGAAACGTAAGAAAAATGCCGTTCGATCGGAGGATCGAACGGCGATAAGAGGTACGCTCCCTCTCCACGATCGGAGAGGGAGCGCCGGCTTTTATGCGGCCGGATCGGCGCGCAAGTTATTTAGAACTTGTAAGATTCGCCGAGATACAGCGTATCCTGGTCCGGAACGAATCCGCTTGCGGTGTTGCCAAGGAAGATCGGTGATCCTCCCGTGGAGCGATCGTGGCGGTATTCCAGGCGCGAGATTAGATGTCCGTGGAGCGCCTGATGCTCCAGGGTAATGGTGAAGCTGTTGAGCTTGGTATAGGAACCGTTACCGAGCCGGAGGCCGACCTGGGGGTTCATTCCGTTCGGAATGAACCCCGCTCCGGGGGAATCTTCGAACTGCTCCAGGCGCACTCCTGCCGCAACGGTCGGGGTGATCTGATACCGGCCATACCCGGCCATTCCAAGCCATGTGCCGGAGACATGCTGCCCGGATACGCTTCCCGCGGCGGAGCCGTAAACAATGTCGGCGGCGAATTTCAGCTTGGGGGTCGCATTCAGGATGGGTTCGAATTCGAACAGGTTGGTGCCGATACTTCCGCCGCCGTTCGTGGGAACATTGATTCCATAGGCGCCCGTCCCTTCCGGTCCGCCCATGTAACCAAGAATTGCCGTGAACTTCGGACTGGCGGTATAGGTGAATTGCGCGAACGCAGACTTTCCTGTATTGTCGTCCGCCGTGTTGTTCCATCCATTGACGATCCCGCCGACGAAATTGACCTTGCTATTGACTGGAGCCGCAAAACGGAAGCCGGTATGGTAGAACGGCAGCGCATATTGGAAGACAAACCCGCGAGAGAACTGGTCGTCGTTGGCGCTTTCGATCACTTCCAGACCAAACGGAGAGACGAACTTTCCGAAGTCGATCGCGACATCCCGGCCAAGCACATGCGGCGTGTAGGTGAGGTAGAGTTGCTGGATTCCCTCATAACCTCTGCGCGGACCCGGCTCATTGCCGTAAACGATAGGAGGCGCGTCACCGATCGTAAGGGTCGCGGTAGCCCCCAGCGGAAAGCTCTTGTTCGCTGTGCGGCTGATATTCAGTTCGCCCAACTGAAAACCAAATGCCTGATGGTAGTCGAAGGTGCGTCCGACATTGTCGACGTGATTGATCGCACCAAGGGTCGTGCCGATGGCGGTCGACTTTTGCGGATGGTTGAAGTTGATACCGTAGGACCCTTCAATCAAACCGGTAATCGTCACCGCGCCCGGCACGGGCGCGGGCGGAGCGGCCGGAGCCGTGGGCGCCGGTACAGTGGGCGCCGGCTTGGCGGTCGCCGGATCCTGGACTGGTGGTGTGGTCTGCGCTCGAACTGCGGCGGAGCCGAGGCCGAATAGCGCGCATGACAGAATGGACAACAATGCTGGGCGCGTCACGCTCAACCCGAGGCGGCGACCGTTGCGCGATCGCAGGGCTGTTTCCAAAGTTTCCAGCCCGGCGGAAGTGCGACGTTTTGCTGTCTCGCGTAGAGAGCGAATCACAGGGAAGGTAGAACCGTTCACGTACTTGTATCCTCCTCTTGGTTCAAGTGCGATGCTTGGTATCCCGTGGATCGCGCTCTGTTTCCGCTTTATGACTTTCCTGACGAAAGGCACGAATGGATACAGAGTCCGACCACGGCGGCGTATGGAAAGGATAGCGACCGCCAAGGGGCAGATCGTATCGAAAAAGCGATATTCACGGATGGGGTATTGCGACAAACACGTGCTGGGAACCGAACCGGATTGCCCCCGCAGGCAGGAAGAGCGGAACGGAACCACGATGACGACAACAGAGTCGTGAGGATCTCTATGGAGTTAGGAAGAGTGCGGGCGGCATCGGCGCCACCGGCAAACGGACGGCAAAAAGGAAATTAGGAACGTGTTTTTCGAGAGGCCTCGATGGGAGCGGACATGTCTTCGGTCAACAGGATCGCCTCCGCGATATCGCGAAGCGATCGTGAAGTTGCCAGCGCCTGTGCATGGAGACGCCGATAAGCTTCCTGGTCGCTCACGCCATGCCGCTCCATTAATATTCGCTTAGCGCGCCCCACAAGCCGATTGCTCTCCATCTGCTCTTGAGCGGTGTCCAGAGCTCCCTCGAGCGCCAGCATCTCTCGATATCGCGTGATCGCGATCTCGATGGCCGGCTGGAGTTCCTGCTGTCGAAAAGGCTTTACAAGATAAGCAAGCACACCTGCCCGATTGGCCTGCTCGATCATGGGCACATCGCTATAGGCCGTCAGCAACATGATCGCGCCCAATCGCTCCTGGCTGATCGCCTCCGCCGCCTCCAGGCCGTTCATCTTAGGCATCATGACATCGAGAATGATCAGATCCGGCCGAAGACTGCGCGCGAGGTAACACGCTGCTTCTCCGTTGTCGGCTTCTCCAACCACACAATGCCCCATGTTTTCGAGCATCGTCTTCAGGTCGAGCCGGAGCATGGCGTCATCGTCAGCGATCAAAATCTTTGCTTGTTGCATAACATAACACTTTCCTGTTCGGCGCGCCCGCGAGAAGCCTTATGCGCCAAACAGTCAAACACGGATGCGCGATAGGCTGGTAACTGAGGTACCCGCATTCGCTCATCCGCATCGGTGATCAAATCACACGAGCCAGGGGTTGAATTCTGCCTTTTACGACCAAAGAATCGAACCGCTGCCCGGTGATGGGCAGGGCGCGCAGGTCGAGTGCGTGCGAACAAGAGAGCGTCTTCAGCAAAAACCGGCAAACATCTCCGTTTGCGGCCGCGAACAGTTCTCCCGACATCGGGATCGCTAATTGGGCAAAGTATAACAGATATCTCTTGAATTGTCAACTCGTTTGTGACACTTAGTTCATAATACCGTAGTTCTTGCAGAGGCCCTGGGGACATTTGTAGAGAGAGCCGCTGTGCTATACTATCCGTACCGATACCAGTGTAAGTTTCCATTCTCACACGTATCATCTCTCACACGTATCATCCGTTCGATTGAATCGCCGCTTTCTTCTTCCATGAACAATCAA
>JBBRKX010000235.1:0-7166 GCA_038231675.1 Chthonomonadales bacterium
CCGATCAGCGCAAAGCCGATCGTCACCGCCATCGGAGTGAACATCTTCTTCTCGACGCTCTGCATGGTGAACAGGGGCAGATAAGCGAGAATAATAATCAGGGTGGTAAAGACGATCTCCGTCTGCACCTCGGCCGTCGCGCTCAGGACGCAGTGCATGACGGTTTCATCGGGCGGACGCGAAGCCAGACGGCGGTAGATATTCTCCACCATGATCACCGCGCCGTTTACGATGATGCCGAAGTCCACGGCTCCAAGCGAGAGCAGATTTGCGGGAACGTGGATCAAACTCATACACGCAAAGGCGAACAGCAGGCTGAACGGAATGGTGAGAGCCACGATCACCGCGGCGCGCACATTGCCGAGGAACAGAAACAGGACGGCGACGACCAGAAGGACCCCTTCAAGCAGATTGTGCTCGACCGTATGTGTGGTGGTATGGACCAGGTCCGTGCGATCGATGAAGGGAACGATCTTCATTCCTGCCGGAAGGCGTCCGGAGTTTAGTTCATGGATCCTGGCGTGAATCGCCGTCAATACGGGATCGGGGTTTTCACCGCGCCGCAGCAGGATGATCCCTTCCACGGCGTCGTCCGTGTCCATTTCCGGGCTGCCCCCGCCCGGCATCCATCCGACTTTGCCCAGTCGCGGCTGGATGCCGATCTGCACCTCCGCCACGTCCCGCACATGCAGCGGCGTTCCGTTGCGCGTGAGGATCACCACGTTTTCAATGTCCGGAATATTGCGGAGCAGACCGAGCCCACGCACGACGTATTCTTCGCCGCCGCGCTCGATGAAGTTGCCGCCCGCATTCGCGTTCGCTCCCGCGATGGCGTCGGTGACGTTCTTCAACGTAATGTCGAAAGCCTTCAGACGCGCCGGATCGATGCGCACCTGATACTGTTTGATCGTGCCACCGAAGCTGTTGACGTCCGCCACTCCAGGAATGCTTTTGAATTCGCGCTCCAGGGTCCAGTCTTCCAGCTCTTTCATTTGCATCAGTGGAGCGCCCACCACGGTATAACGAAAAATCTCGCCCGTGGCGCTGGCGAGCGGCGACAGGGCCGGCTGTACGCCCGTGGGAATATCCGCGGCCGCGATACGCTCCATCACCTGCTGCCGCGCAAAATAATCATCGGCTTCATCGTCGAACACCATATACACAACCGACAGACCGAACAGGGAGCGGCTGCGCAGGCTGGAAACCCGGGGCACGCCGTTCAAGCTGGTCTCAAGCGGCACGGTGATCAGCTTTTCCACTTCCTCCGCCGCATGTCCGGGCCATTGCGTGATCACCTGCACCTGGGTATTCATCACATCGGGATACGCTTCGATAGGAAGCTGGAAGAAACTAAAGGCTCCCCAGATCAGCAGCCCAAGTGCGGCAATGAGCACCAGTATGCGCTGATGCAGCGCAAAATGGACGAGACGATTGATCATAAAATTACTCGCTGCCCGTCTGCGCGCCAAGAAACATTCCGCCATGGGTTACGACACGTTCCCCTGGATTCAGCCCCTGCTCGACAACACAGGTAGCGTTGCTCTGCGCTCCCAGACGCACGGTCCGCCGGACATATTTTCCTTTCCGCGCGACATACACATAATCGGCGTCGCCGTCATGCTGAACCGCCGCCAGCGGAATAACCATCGCGGATCTTGCGCCCGCGCCCACCAGAGTCACATCCGCGTACATTCCATCCTTCAAAAGGCCGCCCGGATTAGCAATTTCGGCGCGCACCTGGATCGCACGCGTCTTGGGATCGAGCGTCGGGGCGATATGATAGAGGACGCCGGAAAACTCACGTTCAGGAAAGGCCGCGACATGGATTCGCACCGATTGGCCAACGCGGACGCTCGCAATGTCCTTCTCATAGACATCGGCGTCCACCCACACACGGTCCGCATTGCTGATCGTCAGCATCTGCCAGGGCGTCATCTGCGATTGATCGACCACCTGACCGGGACTGACATTGCGTTCCGTCACCACTCCTGAGATGGGAGCCGTGATCGGCAGCGTGCCGTCCGATCGAGGGCTGCCGAGCAGTTGCAGGGCGCGGCGCGAATTTTCGTAATCGTAACGGGCCGCCTGGTCGTCGCTTTTTGCCTGCTGCAAGTCCCGCAAGATCTGCGTCTTCGCCAGACGCAGTGCGCGCTCCGCTGCGCCCTGTTGAAGCTCCGCCTGACGAGAGGCGCTTTCCGCCTGACGCACCTGCTGATCTCCGTACAGGTTCGACTTGAACGCTTTCTGCTCCCGATCCAATGCCTGCTGTGCGAGTCGCACGCTGTCCTGATCGGCCTGAACGCTCACTTTCCCCTTTTCCAGCGTGTTCAAAGCTGTTTCCTGGTCGCTCTTTGCGGCAACGCCTATCTCGACAAGTTTCGTCTTTCGGTCATAATCCCGCTGGGCCTGCTGTGCGTCCGACTCCGCCTGCGAGAGGGCGGAGCGGGCGGTCACCAGCGCGTTTTCGGCATCCTCAAGCGGCTTTTGCGTAAACCCTCCGATCCGCTCTTGTTCCTTCGTCCGCTCCACAACGTCCTTCGCGGCAAGAGCGCTGGCCCGCGCCTGGTCCAAAGTGGCCTGCGCGCTGGTCACATCCGGCGTGCCGAGTTGATACAGGCGCTGCTGACGCTCCAGGTTGGCATCCGCCTGGCGGAGCTTGTTCTCATTCTGCCGGGCCGTCGTTTGCGCCGTCGCGGCGTCCACGCTATCCAGGAGCATGAGCTTTTGCCCGGCCGTGACATGGTCTCCCACGCGCACGTAGACTTCGCGCACGCGCCCCTGGACGCGTGGGCTGATCTTGACCGTTTGATCCGTTGAAAAGACGATTTGCCCGGTCGTTTGTAGCAGCGCGGGCAGCGATACGGCACGCACGGTCGCTGTTTCGACGTGAATGACGTTCTGTCCGGCTTGCGAGACTGTGACCTCGTCCGTCTTCGGCGCGGAAGCCTCTTTAGGCTCGGACTTTCCGGTCCGGGTGAGATAGAGGCCGCCGCAGACCAATAGAAAAAGAGCCAGCAGACTCAGGATAGCCTGGCGGCCCAGGGGAGCTTTTGCATTCATGGAATTTTTCCTTGCGTCTTTCCATCCAGGGGCAGCGGGCCGCCGATCGCGCGTTCCAACTGCGCCAGAGCCCTGCGATAGTCCCCCAGTGCGGAAGCATAGTCGTTGCGCGCCGAGCGATACGTGTTCTGCGCGTCGATCAAATCCAGAATCGTGCTGGCTCCCAACGTATAGCCTTGCTGGATGCGCTGCAGCAGCGAAGCAGAACGTGGCAGGATGCCAGCCTGAAACGCCTCGACGGTTCCTTGCGCGCGGATCAGGTTGTCGTAGGCGATTTGCACGTCGGCACGCACCTGCTGCTGTATCTGCGTCGCCTGCGCCTGTTGCGCCTTCACATCTTGCCGCGCTTTGCGCACGGAATTCCGGATGCTCCCGAAATCGAACAGCGGCAGGGCAAGACCGAATTGAAATGTGCCATTCCGAACCGCTCTCAGGTCCGTTCCGACAGTAAGGTTAGGATAGTACTGCGCCCGCTGCAGTCCCACCGCCGCCTGCAGGGCCTGACGGTTGAATTCGGCCGAGCGCAATTCGGATCGCTGTTGGTCGGCTTTTACCGCCAGAGCGCTCAGGTCCAGGTGGACGGAAACATATGCCAGAGGATCCGCGGTATCCACGATTGCGCTCGGGTTACGCCCGATCTGCAAATTCAAGTTCGTCCGAGCGGCGCGCACGTCGCTGATTGCTTTAAGGAGATTGCTTTCCTCCTGCGTGAGCGCGATACGGGAGCGGATCGCGTTTGTCTCCGGAGCCGCTCCAAGGCTGAACTGCTTTTCCGTCAGATCGCTCAAGCGCCGCACGTTCGCATACGCCGCCTGCTCGTTTTCGAGCGCTGTGTTCGCTACCTGAAGGTCGCCGTATGCGTCGGCGACGGCCTGCCGTACGGTGAGGCGGATGGTTTCGGCATCCGCCTGCGTGCCCCGAAGTTGATTGCGCGCCTGACGGGTGCGCCATCCGAGCCCGCCATTGGTCTCGACGGTAAAGATCAGCGCATAATTGGAGGGATTGCCCAGGTCCAGAGGACCGAGAGAGGAGCCGGTCGAGTTGTTCAGACCGCCGATGTTCAGGAGGGGATTGATCGGCACGCGCTGCCCGGCAAAGTTGGCCTTTGCTCCCGCCACCTGATCGGCGGCGATTTGAATCAGCGGACTGTTGCGGAGGGCGATCTCTTGTGCCTGGGCCAGCGTCAGCTTTTGCGCATCGGGCGCCACGGGCGGGGCCTGGGGCTCGGGAGACGGAACCGTAGCGGCAATAGCCGGAGGCTTAGCCTGCCCCCACGCGCAAGGGACCCCTAAAATAAAGAGCATAATCGCCATAAAAAGCCGACGTGCCAACGTAACCACCCGATGCCATGCCCATAAAATTTAAGAGGAAAGCGCCGATCTGAACAGCAACCTCCGGGGCAAGCATGACAGCCTCAACACTCGATTATACGGGGTTACAATGGGGTAAAAAAGCGGCACAGGCCTGAAGAGCACATATACGACGATGAGCGGTACAAATTATAGGTTGGGCAGAAGCGATAAGACGCCCCTGCCGCCCAAAACTCGGCTTACGTCAAGTCAAAACGTGTAGTGCGCCCGCACGGATATCACCGAAGCAGGACCTCGATCGCGGTTGTTGCCGGGATTGTTCAGATACTGGTAGTCCAGACTCAGCGACAGCGGCTTGGTAAGCTGATAGGAGTAGTACGTCTCGAAGACACGCTCGGAACCGTACCGTAGATTGCCGTCTCCAAGCGAAGAGCCGATCCCGCCTGCCGCGAGATAATCCTTGTGCGCCGCCGAAAGGTCGCTCTGGGACAGGGCCACGCCCACGATATCGTCTTTGCGCTTCCAATGTGCGCCGGACAATTGGCCTCCTATCGAAACGAAGCGGTCGGACTCCACGTAGCCGTAGGTCTCTTCCGCGCCATCGTTCCAGCCCAGCCGAGCGAAAACGCCCGAGGCGCCGCCATCGGCGAGCGCCTGCTCCATGTTCAGCCCATATCCATATTTGATGCGGGATCGCCTGGTCATCGTGACGTCCGGCGCCATGGCCCCACTGGACTGCATTTGCGCCAGCGCCTCGCGGTAGTTGCCCATGTCGCCCACATTGCGGAACCCGAGCAAGCGAACGACCAGCGGAGGCTTGTGGCCCCGGAGCAGATGGGGATGGAGTTCGACTTCCAACTGTTCGCTGTGATCCCGGTCGAGATTGTAGGCAAGGTCCGGCCCGCCCGCCGTGGTCGGCATCGCAAAGGAGCCGAAGCGCACGGCAAACTCGGGATTGACCCAGGCGACGGAAGCCCCTAGATCATAGCCCCGAGTCTCCTGCGCATAATCATACGCAAGGTTATTGCCGAACGCGTCGTTCATGAATTGCGTGCGCGCGTTGTTTGCGTAAGAGTTCACATCGAACACGTCGCTAACCCCGAATTTGCCGACCTGGACAACGATGCGGTGCGCGGGAACAGGGCCTTCGATAATGTTGGGCGCACGGCCCACCTGCTCGGCTCGGACCTCTTCCCCGCCCTCGTGATGACCTCCGATGTGCTTCATGGGGATGCGCCAACGAATAAAATAGCGGGCGAGGTAAGGTTCCGGGCGAAGGGTCGGCTGCCCGAGCAAATCGTTGTTGGTGTAGGAAGCGACGCCATTCCCATTGCTGATCCCATTGCCCAGGGCGAGTTCCGGATTGATATAGGCTTCGAGATTCGGCGCGACACGCACTCCAAGGTAAGCCGTATAGCTGTGCGAGAGTTCCGTTTCATCACGCGAATCCAGACTAAGGGGGCCCTCATATTTGCTGTGAAATGGAAACAGATGCTGGAGGATAAAGGTGATTTCGCCTTGATAATCATACCGGGCGCTCGGCCCCAGTTCTGGAAGCGGTTTGCTGGTGGGAGGTTTGTCTTGCTGGCCTTGCGCCGGCTTCTGACCGCTGCCTCCATCGCCCCCGGAAGCTTGGGACAGGGCTGGATGAGGCGCAAGCAGCACTATCGCGGCGGCAACTGTTATGCAAAACCAGCTCTTCCCATTCCGAAAGCAAACCGAAGAGGAAAATCGCATCGTGGAGTCCTTTTCTAAACGGAACTTACTTTGAATTATTTTCAATAAAAACGGATGGAAACGTGAAGTTGTCGTTCGGCAAAGAAGACGAGCAATACAACCCGTTTGTTCCTGCCTGTCTGAAAAGCCTTGTTCCGGAAAGGGGAGTTACAATGCCGAGTTCGGGTCCAGTCCAAGTCGCTGGCGTAATTCCGCGTATCGAGTGCGCCCGACGGGAAGCTGAAAGCCGCTGGAAAGTCGGATCGCATAAGAATGGTTGCCTAGAAAGATCAGTTCCTCGATCCTTTCCAGGTTGACCAATCCGGAGTCGTGAACCCGAAGAAACTGATCTGGAGGCAGTAGAGTTTCCAGTTGCTTCAGGGTGTAGTAGGTGCGATACTCCCCTTCCAGCGTTCGCACGAAGACCCGCTTTTCCCGAGCGACGGCGCATAGAATGTCTTCCACGCGAATAAGCCGCACGGTGTAGTCGCCGCGCACAGGCAAACGACGAAGCGGCGGGGAACCGTTTCCGTCCCGTAGTATGCGCTCCTTTTCCTGGCTACGCGCCTGATTGTTCGCCAGACGCTCTCTCGCACGCTGCAGAGTTTTCGCCAGTCGATCCGGGGAGACAGGCTTGACGAGATAATCCATGGCGTCGTTCTCGAAGGCGGCGACCGCATGCTCCGAATAACCGGTGACGAAGACGAGCAATGGCGATGCCTCCAGTTGCACCAGGGCCTTCGCGATCTGCATTCCCGTGAGGCCGGGCATCTGAATGTCCAGAAACAGCAAGTCCGGCTTCAGATCTTCCGCAAGCTGCAGCGCTTCCTCGGCATTTTCGCCCTCGCCCACTACCTGGACGCCCTGCACTTCCAGAAGACGACGCAAATGCGCTCGGGCCAGAGGTTCATCGTCCACAATCGCTACACTCAGGATGTGTATCATCGTCTATTTTCTCGTTTTTCTTGCCTCTGGAGGTTGGGGGCGGCGAATACCATGAGGGTCCCCGCATCGGGGCGGCTAAACATCCGCAGCCGTCCCGATCTTCCATACAGAAGCCTGAGTTGTCCGGCGGCGATC
>JBBRKX010000236.1:0-7165 GCA_038231675.1 Chthonomonadales bacterium
ACCGGATGGAACGGCCGCTGGGTCATCACCGGCTCCCAAGGATCATTGGTCTGGAATCCACATGACGACTGGGGGCCCATTCGCATTTTTCGCCAGCACGCGGACCTGTCTCAATATCAGGAGATGCACTTCTTCACTCCTTTACCGGAGGTGTGGGGAGATCCTGTCCAGGCCGACTCGCTTGGAGCGACCGGCCACCACTATGACCTCTATCACTGGCGCGCCTGTATCGAAAGCGGTGTAGAGCCGGAAACCAGCGGCAGGGACAACCTGCACACCCTGGCGCTGACTTTCGCGGCGGTCGAGGCGGCGAATACGGGACGGATGGTGGAAGTCGATTCTCATCCGGATGCGTTCTGATCGAAATCGTTGCACGATCCTGCGATATAGCGGCTTTAAATGGAGTGCCGTCTTCTTCGGGTATACTGAAAAGCGCGAGAACCAAGGAGACGATACTAAATAATGAGTGCAACGAAAGCAACTAAAAAGAAGCCTGCGGATAAAGCGGGCGCGGAATTGGAGAATGCAGAGCAAATTGCCAGCAAGGTTAACATAGAGGTAACCCCGGCCCCGGTCGCCGTGAAGGCGGACGAACCGAAGTCCCCGCCGGCCGAGCAAGTAATTTCCGAGCCCACGAATTCTGAGAAGCAGCCCGAAGAGCAGGCGCTTGCGTTCCGGGCGCTCAACCTGAGCGAACCGACGATGCGCGCCGTCATCGAGGCCGGCTTCGAAGCCCCCACGCCGATCCAGGAACAGGCGATCCCTGTATTGCTGGCCGGCAAAGATTTGATCGGACAAGCCCAGACGGGAACGGGCAAGACAGCGGCATTCGCCCTTCCTCTTGCGGATCTTCTTGATCCCACCCAGAACTATCCCCAGGCGATCATCCTCCTCCCCACCCGAGAGCTGTGTATCCAGGTGGCTCAGGAGACGCACAATCTTACCAAATACAAGCGGTTCCGCGTGGTGCCGGTCTACGGCGGGCAGCCGATCGATCGGCAGTTTCGGGCGCTGCAGCAGGGCGCGCAGATCGTGGTCGGAACGCCCGGGCGCGTGCTTGATCACCTTCGACGCGGCACCTTGAACCTCGGCCGAGTCAAGATGGTCATCCTCGATGAAGCGGATGAAATGCTGAACATGGGCTTTCTGGAGGATGTCGAAGAGATCCTCAAGGGAGCGCCGGACGAGCGGCAAACCGCTCTCTTTTCCGCGACCATGCCGCCACGCATCGCGGCTCTGGCGAAGACTTACCTTAAAGACGCCGTCCGCGTCGCCATCGAGAGCAAACGACGTACCGTCGCCCAGGTCGAGCAGACCTATTACGAGGTCATTCCTTCTCAAAAGATGGAGGCGCTTGCCCGTATTCTGGACATGGAGTCGCCGGGCAGTACGATTATTTTCTGCCGTACGCGCCGCGAAGTAGACGAACTGGGCGAATCGCTCCAGATGCGCGGTTACGAGGCGGAGACGCTCCACGGTGAAATGAACCAGGCGGCACGTGATCGGGTCATGAACCGCTTTCGAACGAGCCAGGCGGACCTTCTGATCGCCACGGACGTCGCCGCGCGCGGGCTTGACATCGATCAGGTCACGCACGTGATCAACTACGACATCCCGTGGGATGTCGAAAGTTATATCCACCGCATCGGCCGCACGGGCCGCGCCGGACGCAGTGGAGAGGCAATCACGCTCATCAGTCCGCGGGAGCGCTATCAGCTCCGTCAGATCGAGCGCTATATCAATGCTCCTATCAAGCCCGCACGCGTTCCGTCCGCCGCGGACATCGCAACGCGCAGGCGCGAGGTTTTCAAGGATAAACTGCGCCAGACTCTTACCGATGGAAACTCGGATGGCTATCTGGTGACGATCGAAGAGTTGACTGAAGAGGGCGAGTACGATGCGGCCCAGATCGCGGCCGCGGCGCTTCAGCTGTTGTGGCAGGCGCAAAAGGGCGCGGGCGAATACGATATCGCCGAGTCTTCCATCGCGGAAGAGCGTGCCGAAGCAGGCATGACGCGCTTGTTCCTTCAGATCGGTCGGCAGGATGGCATCCGACCGGGCGACATCGTTGGAGCGATTGCTAATGAGGCGGGAGTGCCGGGCAACGCGATCGGCGCAATCGACATCATGGATCACAGCGCCTTTGTCGAAGTTCCCGAGGCCGACGCGGCCCGTGTGATCGAGGCGCTTACGCGCACGAAGATCCGCGGCAAAAAGATCGCCGTCGAGATCGCACGTCCGCGCCGTGAATCGGACATCGCTAACGAAGGTCCGCGTCCGGGCGGCAACCGCGATTTCGGTGGCCCCAATCGGGGACGGGATGACCGGGGTCCTCGCCCACAGCGGGGTGGACAGGGCGGCAGGCCCCAGGAGACCTACGGGCGTCGCTCACGCTACTAAAATCCTCTCGATACTCTAACATGCTAATCGGGCCGCTCCTCTTGAGGAGCGGCCCGATTAGCATAAAACCGTGTTGGCCGTAAAATAATTCATACGTCTCTCGTGGAGAACCTCCCCCCTTAAGATTCAGGGGGGAGGGCATAGAAAAGCGTCACGGAAGCGGCAAATCGTTGTCATACGTAAGAAAGATAGAAACGAACCGCGACTCCATGTGATACAATAAGAAGCGCGGTTTTGGTAACTCGCCGTCCGTTAGGAGAGATCCCTATGTCGCATCATCGTCCGACCTGGAATGACAAAATTTTAACCCGCAGGCAGCTGCTCTCGCGCATGGGGAATGGGTTTGCCGCGCTCAGCCTGTCCGGGCTTCTTGAGAGCGGCGCGCATGCCGCAACCGGTGCGCCTGCTTCGGCCTCGCTCAACCCGCTTTTTCCCAAAGCGCCTCCGTTGCCCGCAAAAGCGAAGCGCGTCATTTTCCTGTTTATGAATGGCGGGCCGTCGCAGGTCGATACCTTTGATCCCAAGCCGATGCTTACCAAATACAATGGGAAGCCGCTTCCATTTTCGAATCTGCCGACCGAGCGCAAGACGGGAGCTGCCTTTGCTTCTCCCTTCCAGTTCGCCAAACACGGCCAATCCGGCACCGAAATCAGCGAGATTTTCCCGCATCTCGCGGAGTGCGTCGACGATATGTGCGTTATCCGGTCGATGCATGGGGACGTTCCTAACCACGAGCCTTCTCTCCTACTCATGAACTGCGGTGAAGGCAGGCTGATCCGGCCCAGCTTCGGCTCCTGGGTTACGTACGGTCTGGGCTCGGAAAATCAGAACCTGCCGGGCTTCATCGCCATGTGCCCGAACGGGTATCCGATCCAGGATACGGAAAACTGGCAGGCAGGCTTCCTACCGGGCGTCTATCAGGGCACATATGTCAACCCGGCCGAAACCGATATTCAGCGTATTATCCAGCACATCAAGAACAACTTTACCGAGCCGAAGGAGCAGCGCCAGCAACTGGACCTGCTGCTCGAGTTGAACCAGCGCCATCTCGCTCAGCGCCAGCATGACGCCCATCTCGAGTCTCGGCTCCAATCCTTCGAACTGGCCTACCGCATGCAGACCGAGGCCACCGACGCCTTCGACGTCACCAAAGAGCCCGAATCGATCCGTAAGATGTACGGGGACGGTGTCTTTGCGCGACAGGTCTTGATCGGGCGGCGGCTTCTGGAGCGTGGCGTGCGGTTTGTCCAGCTCTACCATGGCGCGGGGCAGCCGTGGGATCATCACGACGATATCGCGGTAGGCCATCGCAAGCTCGCGCAGGAGTCGGACCAGGCGATCGCGGCGCTGCTGAAAGATTTGAAGCAGCGGGGCATGCTGCACGACACCCTCGTGGTGTGGGGCGGCGAATTCGGACGCACGCCGGTGGTGGAGCTTCCGGGCACAGGCAACGCGGGCAAACAGAATGGCAGAGATCACAACCACCATGGCTTCTCGATGTGGCTCGCGGGCGGCGGAGTGAAGGCTGGCTCGGTCTATGGAGAAACCGATGAATTCGGTTATAAGGCGGAAGTAAATCCGGTGCATGTCCATGACCTGCATGCCACGCTCCTACACCTGCTTGGCTTCGACCACACCAAATTGACATATCGCTATGCCGGCCGGGACTTCCGGCTCACGGATGTTTACGGGAACATTGTTCCCGGGCTCCTGGCCTGATATGCCGGGGATAGAAAGCGACGGAAGGTATGAGTAACCCGCCGGGAAAGAGCGGGAATCGCGCCGATGAGGAAATGCTGGTCATTCGAGCCGCCGAGCCGGAAGATCGTCCTCGCGCGGCAGCGGTCAAATGGGCGGCGGGTTGGGCAGGGATGCCGACCCGCCACCGAGAATGGCCTGAGGCGGACGCGGACTGGCAGGCAAGACGCTACTATCGTGAGATCATCGGCGAAGTAGACGGTGTGATCGCGGCGCGCGTCGGGTTGGAGGCATATCGTCAGCCCTTCGCGGAGCTTGCGGATCTGTGCGTCCGGCCGGATTATCGCAGGCGTGGACTGGCCGAACGGCTGACAAGGGAGTGTGAACGTGAGGCGGCCGCAAGAGGCTTTATCGCGATCTTCCTGCAGACGGAGCTGGACAATCAGGCCGCACATCGTCTGTACTCTGCTCTCGACTTCGTCCCTACGGCGCATGGTAAGATGCTGCGCATGGTAAAGTTCATTGACTACCCGCTGCTGACCGAGTTCCGGCGGACCCACCCTCTTAGCCAATATTCCTGTTCGTCCGTTCTTGGCGTGGAACGTTCCTGGTACCTCGAATGGCATGGCTATGTGACGAACGACTATTTACGGCTACGGCTTGAAGGCGGATCCTGTCTCAGCGACAGCGAGGGACTGAGTCCTGCATTGACAGGCTGTGACTGGTCGGTAGGACAGGGCGCGCGCGGACTCCACTTCCGATTCCAACGTGAGCCGATTCGAGACATCGAGCCCGGCCACCATGTATCGCTGGATATCACCGTCAGCAACCATGGCAAACGGATGGAAGCAGGCGTGTTTCAACTTATCCTGCCCTCGGGGATCCGAGTCGCAAGTCCGGCCACGAATGCCGAGCGGGCTTTTACCTGGGAGGTCGCGCCCGGCGAACAGATCACACAGCCGGTGATCCTTCAAGTCGAGCCGACTTTCGATTCGAACGCGCTCTGGTATTTGAATTACGGAAGCGTGCCGGTCTCGATGGAAGCTTACTGGGAAGGACATCGCGCCCTGCTTTCGGCAAGCCTTCCCGTCGCGGTTCCTCCTCCCGAGTAGTTCGGCAATCGGCGGCGTTCCGCCAGCCGGTCACAGAAAAGGTCTCCCACTCATGCCAAGAATCTTTGTAAAGCTGAGCCAGTCGCTCCTCATAGCGCTCTTGTGCGTCTTCACGATCCGCTGCCTCGCCGCACAGCCCCTCAAGGACAAAAAAGGAAAGAGTCTCCAGGTCGGCCTGCAACTCTACTCGGTACGCGACGATTGTGCCAAAGATTTGCCGGGCGTCTTGAAGGCGGTGGCCGCAATGGGCTATACCGGGGTGGAGTTCGCGGGCTACTATGGCCGTTCTGCGGAGGAGCTACGGAAGATGCTCGACGAGGACAAACTGAAGTGTTATGGCACGCATGTGGAACTCAACGCCTTGTTAGGAGATAATCTGGACAAGACCGTGGCGTTCTGTCAGGTTCTGGGCTGCAAATTTGTGGTCGTGCCCTGGCTTCCGGAAGAGCGACGCAATTCGAAGCAGGCGATTCTAGAAACCGTTCGCCTCTTCGACGAAATCGCAAAGAAACTCCAGACCCAGGGAATGATCGTCGGCTGGCACAATGAAGACTATGAGTTCAAACAAATCGAAGGGGCGACCATCTGGGACACCTTCTGGGCAAACGCCGATAAGCAGGTGGCCATGGAGTTCGACACGGGCAACGCGCTGTCCGCAGGCGAGCAGGCCGCTCCGTACCTCTTGAAATATCCTAAGCAGGTGCTGGCGGCGCATGTGAAAGATTTTTCGGCCACAAATAAGACCGCTCTGCTGGGCGAGGGCGACGAACACTGGAACGAAGTCATCCCCATTCTCAAAAAGAAGACGGCCACACGGTGGTTCATTATCGAACAGGAGAGCTATGGCTCGCCGCCGCTCGTCTGCGTGGAGAAGTGCCTGCGCAACTTCGAGAAGCTATGGGGAAGGTATTAGACGCAGCGGAAGCAAGTGGGAAGCAACGCCCTATTCATTGAGGCGCTCCCCATAAAGGTAGCGGTCGCGCACTTTACGGTAGAACGTCGCGTGGTCCAGCACGATCAGCCGGGTCACGTAATCCGCCTTGCGGATCACAACGCGGTCCCCGTTCTGCATGGTGAACGGATCGACGCCATCGACCGCAAAGATCACTTCCCCACCCATCATACCGATCTCTATTTCTATGATCTCCTCCGAGGGAACCACCAGAGGACGTGCGCTGAGGGTATGCGGACAGATCGGGGTGATCACGAAAGCCTGTAAGGTGGGAGCCACAAGCGGCCCCCCTGCGGAAAGAGAATAAGCCGTGGAGCCGGTCGGGGCGGCCACGATGATTCCATCTGCGGGATAAGTTGCGAACTCTTCGCCGCCAAGATACGTTTTCAACTCTAGAAGATGGGACATCCCGCTCTTCACCAGCACTTCGTTCAGCCCGACGCTGTGATGAACGTTCTTTCCCTCTCGCCAGATATCCGCCCGGACCATCAAGCGCTCTTCGACACGCATCGTGCCGCTCAGGATCTCTTCCAAATGGGGATAGAGATCCCCCGGATGCGTTTCGGCGATGAAGCCGAACCGTCCCATATGCACTCCGAGAATAGGCACGCCGCAGGGCGCCGCCATTCTTGCCGCCGTAAGGATCGTCCCATCCCCGCCCAGCGTGATGATGAACTCCACCTTTTCCCATTCCTCGGGGACGCAGGCGAGCGTCGGCTGCTGAAGCTTCTCCGCGGTCAGGCTATCCAGCCGAACCGAGATTCCACGCTGATCCAGCCAGGCAATTAATTCGGACGCAAAATGAAGCGCTTCCGTTTTCGTGCGGTGAACGACAATGCCTACGCTTCGGCTCATATAATCGCGCCTTACCCTACTTTTTGGTCGATGGATCGGCGGGATCCTGCACCAGTTCGGAATCGGGCTCCGCCCACACTGCCTTTCCATCTTTATTGGTGAGGGTCAGGATCGCCTTTCCGTCCGGGAGCACCACCGCCGCATAACC
>JBBRKX010000237.1:0-7161 GCA_038231675.1 Chthonomonadales bacterium
CCAGCGGTTACGGAGGTAGCGCCATTGTGCAGCGCATCCTGTCCGGTGAGCAGTTGGCCGCGCGTGGGCGAACACATCGGAGCCACGTGGAAATCGGTGAAGCGGACGCTCTCCGCGTGCAGTTTGTCTAGCGCCGGAGTCTTGAGCACCGGGTTCCCGAGACAGGAGAAATCGCCATAGCCTTGATCGTCGCTAAGCAGGATGATGACGTTCGGCTTGCGGCCGGGTCCGGAATCTCCGGCCGGCAGCGCCGGACGGGCAAGAAGAGCGGCTGCGCCGGCGGCACGGAGAAAATCGCGGCGGCTGGATTCGGTTATCGTCATGGCTTCTAGCTCACCACATTCTGCGGTCTTCCCTGTAAGAACGCGGACACATTGCCGATGGCCGTTCGCATCAAACGCGCGCGAGCCTCCTGCGTGGCCCAGGCGATATGCGGCGTTACGAGACAGTTTTTCGCCGTAAACAGTGGATTGCCGGGCGGAGGCGGCTCGACCCGAAGCACGTCTAATCCCGCGCCGCCGATGTGTCCGCTGTTGAGAGCATCGGCGAGATCGCTATCCACCACAAGCGCCCCCCGAGATGTGTTGATCAGCATCGCGCCGGTCTTCATCAGCCGTAAACGCTCCGCGTCGATGAGGCCCTGAGTTTGGGGGTTAAGCGGGCAGTGCAAACTCACAACGTCCGATTGTTCCAGCAGCTCTTCTATGCTCGCCCAACGGAAGCCCGTGTAATCCGGCGCGTTGGTGTGCAACGCATCGGCCGCCATCACCCGCATATCCATCGCATCCGCAATTCGGGCCACCTGACGGCCGATGCGGCCGAATCCGACAATACCCATGGTCTTGCCCGCAAGCTCGGTCAAAGGCGCTTTCCAGAAGGACCAGTCCGGGTTGCGCGTCCACTCTCCTGCACTCACGACATCGTGATGCAGTTTCACCTTGTTACACAATTCGAGCAATAGCGCGAATACAAACTGCGCGACCGAGGCGGTTCCGTAGGCGGGGATATTCGTGACTACGATCCCACGCTTACCTGCCGCTCCTATATCGACGTTGTCGTACCCGGTGGCGAGAACGCCGATATAACGAAGCTTGGCAAGCTGGTCGATGCTTTCCGCGCTGAGCGGCGTTTTGGTTGTCATAAGTAGTTCCGCCTCCCGGGATCGCTCCAGGATCAAGTCCGGCGGTGTTCTGTCGTAGACGGTCAAGGCCGTCACGCGCTCCAGTTGACCCCACGACAGGTCGCCGGGATTCAAAGCGTAGCCGTCGAGCACAACGGTTTGCATTTCACGAGTCTACTGCAACTACATTCCCTCACAAAAACTACCCTTTTATCAGGACACCTGCGTGCTTGTTTTCACGTTGGGTCAGATAAAGAAGTGCAATCAGCCCAATAAGCCAGACAATGATTTGTCCGGTCACATACAGCATCTTCCAAGGCGGCGGGAAGAGATACAAACCTCCCGGGGCTAGCATCACGAGTAACGTGATCGAGAGTAGGGCGCCAGCCACTACACCTATCCCATCGGCGGGTTCCTGCTTGGCGACACGAAACAGAGCTACCATCGGCAACAGAATCAGAAGGTCGTCATACCATCCATGATAGGTCCAGAACCTGGCAACGAGAGCGGTGACGCCCAGTAGGAGCCACAGATCTCTCTGACGATAGCAATAGACCCATACCCCCAGAGCAGTCAGGACGACCGAGGAAGCGGGGAGGCTCCAATGCTCCAGCCTCAGAGTGGCCAACAAAGAGTGCAGATCGGCGTATCCTCCTATCGTTGCCAACGCCGACACGCGCGCCAACCAGTCACGGAGAAGCATCGGAAGACCAGGACCCTGAAACGACACTGCACAAAGGGTCCGCACAAGATACCCTAGTGAGACAAGCGCGGCCGGTCTCAGCGTACCGGGGACGAAGAGCATGATCCAGAAGAAGGGGACCGATATACTTGGCTTCACGAGGGTTATCAGAATCAGGGCGGCTGTCAAAAGATCCTCGCGCCACCCTCCTTGCCGTTGAAGCCGGACAAGCCCGGTCACCAGCGCGGGGAGGAGCAGGACAATAAGCTGCCCGTTCCCGGTCGCCGCACCCGTGGCGTACATCGCAAGAGGGATCAACGCCACAAAGACATGCTCTAGAGGCCCGTCCGCGCCGCTTTCCCGGACAATTAAATATATTAACCAGCCGAGGGCGGCCACCGTAGTAACTGCCCAGAGCCATCGGGCCGATGGTACTGCGAGCCAGCCCAAGAGCGGCCAGAGCAATACGTAGCTAGCCGGCGGATACACTGCGGTTGTCAGCTCGCTGTATACAGGTCTACCTGAGAACCAGCGATGCACCTCGTCGTGGCGCAGCATCAAGTCAACGGCTCCGTCCGGAGACGAGGGCCAGAGCGATGCCGAGGGCGAGAGCAGCCGCCAAAATTCGTATGCCAACCAAACCATGGCCGCAGCGGCCATGAGCGGGACAGCGCACCGCAGACTTGTCTTCCCCAACTCTTGCCGCTGGTTCTTTTGAGGTAAAGATAAATAATGTCTAATCATTCTCGTTGGACAGTTTACACTGTGATAAAATCCGCTGGCGTGAAAACAACCAGCATCGCTCTCTTCATCGTTAGCCTGATCTGCCTCTCTTTCGCTTATGGGCAAGCAGGCCGGAAACCGGACGATCTCTGGGCGCCCAAACCGCTCGATCCGGTGAAGTACGTACCGCCGCATAAACCCGTCACCCGCATCAAAGACCTCCTTGCGAAACACAAGGGCGAGGCATCCTGGCGCGAAGACATCGTGAAAGACGATCACATCCGGGCCGAATACATCATGTCCGCGCCGGGAGACAAAATCTCGAAGCGTTTGCATCCGGATACGCGCGAATGGTGGGTTGTCATGGACGGGCAGATCCGTTTCGACATCGAGGGGCAGCAGCCCTTTACAGCTTCGAAGGGCGCCATGGTCCAGGCGCCGATGCAGACCTTCTACTCGATGGAGACGGTCGGAAACAAGCCGTCGCTACGCTTTCAGTCCAACATCGCCAACGCGAAAACTCTGTACCCGAAGGACATCGAACCGCCCAAGATGCCTGGTTGGGAATGGCTCTCCGTGCGCATGTCGCGCATGCCGGGCATCTACGACAAGGGAAATAAACCGATGGTGACATTCGACGAATTGGCGAAAGGTTTTGAAGCGAGCGGACCATCGCCTTTCTATCGCGTCGTGATGGACGACCGCGCCGTTGCGAATTTCATCTATGGGCACGAAAAGGATTTGCCTCCGCTGAATCCGAAAGACCGCGGCCATTATCATCCCGAGTGCGCCGAATTCTGGTTGATCATGGCGGGACAGATCCGCTATCCCATCGAGAATCAGGGCGTGATCATAGCCGACGTGGGCGATGTGGTTTATGTCCCGCCGTTCACTTTTCACGCGCCGCGTTTCTACGGACCTGGAGCCTCATGCCGCCTCGCGATGAACGGCTATGCGAACATCGCGCACCTGTTCGAATCCGCGCAGCCGCACTAGCCTGCCGGCTTCCCGGGAGGGGGCGTGGTCCGATTCGCCGACGCCGATTCGAATTCGGGCTGCTCGATCATGTGGCGCAAAAATTCGGCCCGCGCCGACACGACGATCAATCCCAGATTCTTGAGAACGTTGACTACTCCTGGAGCTTGGCCTGTGATTTGCCGCACGCGATCCACTACCCGTCCGGCGATTTCGTGCGCGTCGGCATCGGCGCCTACGGAGAGGATCGCCTGAATCTCGTGACCGGTACTCTCGGCCGCGTGGATCTGCTCGGAAAGATACGGATCGAGCGTCATTTGCCGCCCGCCGTTTTCGTGGCTGCCGCGGCGCTCCCGTGCAGAAGCGCATCGAGCGCGCGCGGCCCGTCGGGAATGCCGCGATTGACGCGATCCACAGGGTCCGCCGCCGGACGCTTGCAGGACGCCAAAATCGCGTTTTCGATTTCGTCGACCGTAGCCGCGGGCTTCGCTTGCCATAAGAGCGCGGCTAGCCCCGAAACGTGCGGCGCGGCAGTGGACGTTCCGTTGTCGGAGCGGAAACCGCCACCCACGTCGGCTGAAATGACGTCCACCCCCGGTCCTACTACATCAGGCACAATCGGATCGTCCGGGCGGTCGAATTTTTGGCTGCTGGAATCCTGCGAAACCAAACCTTTGCGATCAACCGCGCCCACCGAGAGAGCCTGCGGATAGTTGCCCGGCGACCGGCTGGTGCCCGGCCCCTCGTTACCGACCGCGAAAACGGGAAGAAGACCCTTCGACCGCACGATCTTCAGCAGCGGTATGAATTCCGCCCAGTAACCGGGGAACCCGAGCGACATGTTCAGAACGCGGACTTGCTTATCGATAGCCCAGTCCACACCGGCGAGCACGCGCGCCACCGAATCGCCTCCTTCAATCACGATGCCGCAGACCAGTTCGGCTTCGGGAGCCAAGCCGATCTCGCGGCCATTCACGTTTCTGCCGGCGATCACCCCCGCCGTATGCGTGCCGTGGTTTCCGGAATCGAAAGGCTCCGCGTGCGGAATCAATTGCCCCAGCGGATCGAATTCCGCGAATTCCGCGACGGCGCCAAGAAACGCCGGATGCGTGCCGTCGACTCCCGTATCCAGATGCGCGATGCGAACGCCTTTACCCGTGAGCCCCTGTTTCCACAAGTTCGGGATGCCCAACGAGCTAATGCCCCAGGACAGCTTCGGCGCATCGCCCGCCGGCTGGCCGCCCATGGGCCGGATCGGCCGGACCGGAGGCGCTCCGCTCAAACTGGCCACCGCTGACTTCTCCATTCTCAAGCCATCCCACCCTTTGCGGTCCACCGTTCCGTATACGACGCCCAGATTACGGAAATACATCATCGGGGAAGCCGGAGTCTTGGCGAACTTGCCGGATTGCGTCCGCTTCGAAGTCTTCCGCGCGGCAGCCGACCGCTTCGCCGCCAGGTGCAGTTGCCCAAAACAAAAATGCCTCTCCAGCTTCTGAACGGAGTCCTCGGACCGGGAGCTAGGCTGCTTGAGAATAACAATGACCTGCGTCTCGCCGAAAGCTTTCAACTGCTGTTTAGCGTAAAGCGACACACGTCACCCCGCAGGATTCCATTGCATGTAATTTCATCGCTATTGACCTAACTCATGACACGTATTGCACGTAACCGCCGCCTTCCGCTGCTTGTGACAATCGACGCACCACTTCATTTTCACGGGATGCTCCGCCTGTACCGTATCCTGCTTCATGACATCGCCATGGCAGCTCCGGCATTCCACCTTTGCCGTGGCGTGCTTGCCGTGACTGAAGAACGCGAAATCCGGCAACTCGTAGACACGCTGCGAGGGAATCTCCCGATCCGCGATATCGACGTGGCAAACCTTGCAATTTGCAACGACAGGGAAGCCGGCCAAATCCCCTTTTTCCGCCTGCGAATGACAGCTCGGGCACTTCAACTTTAGCGGTGCGTGCTTCTTATGGCTGAAGGATCCCTGGACGTCCGCGTGAAGCGTCAGGGCAAAGAGAACGCAACCAAGGCATCCGAATATGTGTCGTTGTATTTGTTGCCTCCTCCCGCGGCGACTACCACGTACTGTTTCTTGTTCTTTTGCGAAACGAACGTCATGGGCGTGGCGTGGGCGCTGGCGGGCAACTTCATCGTCCACAACTCCTTGCCGGTGTCTTTGTCGAAAGCGCGAAAACGGCTGTCGTCGGTAGCGCCGATGAACACAAGTCCTCCCGCGGTAACCATCGATCCGCCGATGTTCGATGTTCCCGTGGGTGCAATGTTCTTATCAAGCAGCTTATCGACCACGCCTAAAATTGATCGCCAGCGGAACTCTCCCTTATCGAGGTCGATCGCGGTCAGGTGTCCCCACGGCGGTTTCTGGCACGGCAGGCGATCCTTATCCCAAAAGCGCGAGGCGCCCAAGCCCCGCGTCCGGTACGCGACTTTAGATCCTTCGGCAGTCTTCACCATGCGGAAGATCATGCCGACGTCCATCGAATTGACATACAACGTGTGCGTCTCGGGATCGAATGACGCGCCACCCCAATTCGCTCCGCCGTTCGTTCCGGGGAACAGCACCGTCGGCTTCAGGCCGATGGGAGTAAACAGGTCGCCGAATACCGCTCCCTCGATCAGCTTGCCGCAGAATGCGCGGGATTCGGGTGTGACATCCGTCAAGTCTTCGGCACGGAAACTCTGACGCGCGTAGGGCGGCGGCTTCACGGGAAACGGCTGAGTCGGGGAGGTCGTCTCGCCCGGGACCTCGCTTGGCGGAACAGGTTTTTCGGCAATGTCGAACAGGGGCTTACCGGTGACGCGGTCGAACAGAAACGTGAAGCCGGTTTTGGTGACCTGCGCGACCGCGTCCACAAGCTTACCTTCGTGCCGCACCGTAACCAGTACGGGCTGCGCGGGAATATCGTAATCCCAAAGGTTGTGATGCACCGTCTGGAAATGCCAGAGGCGCTTGCCGGTAAGGGCGTCGACGGCAACCAGCGAATCGCCGAACAGCCCCGCGCCTTTGCGGTCCGCGCCGTAATAGTCGTAAGAGGGCGAGGTCAAGGGGAGAAAAGCAATGCCGCGCTTGATATCCACCGCCGGGATGGACCACATATTGGCGCCCCCGCGGCCTTTCGAGGATTCTCCTTCCCATGTCTCCGCGCCGAACTCGCCAGGCTGCGCGACGGTGTGGAAGCGCCAGATCATTTTGCCCGTGCGGGCATCGAACGCTCGCACATCGCCGTTCGGACCTTGCGGCTCGGAATCCGGAACGATCGACCCGCAGATCACAACGTCCTTGTAAACGGCTGGAGGCGACGTCATTCCGTAGCCTCGCCCAAAGTTGCGTTTATCGGTCGCGTCGATCATCCCGGCCCGCAGATCCACGAAGCCGCCTTTGCCGAAGCCGTCGTCGGCTTTACCGGTGATCGCATCGATAGACCAAAGTTGTCCATCGAGCGTGCCGTAGAAGATTCGTTTCCGTTGGCCGTCGGTCCAGAACGCGGCGCCGCGGGCCGAGAACAACATCTGCGATTTGGTTTTATCGAGTTTCGGATCGAACGACCAGAGTTCCTTGCCCGCTTCGGGTTCGAGAGCGATCAGACGGTCGAATACGGAAACGACGTAGAGCACGCCATCGATCAGAAGCGGA
>JBBRKX010000238.1:0-7138 GCA_038231675.1 Chthonomonadales bacterium
CCTATCTTAGCAGGGCCTGGGAGGGGCTGTCAAGCGAAAAACAAACCGTCATGCCGTGTACACGCGCGAATGCGCGAACGCGCCGGGCCGGTGTGGCATGGGGCGCAAGTCATCTCCCGGCGTCTTACGCACGCTGGCGCCATTATTCTCCGCAAGGCCGGCGGGAGCCGTGATGCCGCTCAGCGGAAAGGCGAGCGTAATCAAGATCGCGAGCATCAGCCCCACAATCATTTTATCGAGCAATCCGACGATTAGCATCGACGTTGTTCGATCGCATTCTTTTCGATTGCCGGAACGCCCATCGGTTCCGCGTGGTTGCCCACAGTCTCTATTCTTCATCGTCAACCTTCCGCCTGCTCGTTGAGTTCGATTTAGAAACGTCCCGCGCTCCATGGACGAAAAGTAGGTCATGATGCGCATACAAGACTGTTCCAGCACGGTTATTCCGTGACTCCGCGCCTGCCCCTCCTACAGCAATGACTGGGTTTGGGGTCAAATCCAGCGTTTTCGCCGGGCAAACACCACGGTGAGGGCTCCAATGCCCGCCATCATCGAAAGCATCACCCAGAATCCTTCGTCGCCGATGTCGTACACCGGCGTCTTGATCAGCAAGCCCGTGATCCCAGTGAGGACGCTTGCCGGCAGCAGGGTGACGGAAACAAGGGTCAGGATTTTCATGATCGAGTTGGTGCGTAGCGTCGCCTGGGTCGTGAAGATCTCGAACGAGCCCACCAGCAACTCGCGCGCGTTTTCCACCGACTCGATGGCGCGTTCCAGGCGTTCGTTCAGGGCAAGAAAGTGGTGCGCCGGATCTATTCCCGTGAGGGGTGCGAAATCCGGCCGAGTTAGCGCGGCATAGACTTCTCGGTGCGGCGTCAGCGCCATCCGGACCTGCCCCACCCTTCTGCGCAATACAATAAGATCGTTAAACAGATCGTGATCCCGGTACGGTTCCAGGGCGAGTTCGTCCAACCGGTCGACCTCCAGATCCAGGCGTTCGATGATACGAAAGAAGCTGGTGACGTGCCAATCCAGCAGCGCGGTTAAGAAGGCCGCCGCGTCCAGGTGGCCAAGCTGGGTATCTCCCTTGGTCTGGCGATCAAAGCTCTTTAGAAAGTCGATAGGAACGGAATGGACCGTAATGATAAAATTCTTGTCCACCACGAAATCGAGCTCCGCGGCATTGTAACGTTGTTTATTCTCCTGGATACAGTTGATGTTTATGTGGAGGAAATCGCCGTAATTGTCCAGTCGCGGCCTGCGGATCGGCTGCAGAAGGCTTTGAATAGCCTGTTCCGGCAGCCCCAGCAATGCCCCGACCTCTCTTACTTCGCTCTCCTGAAACTCGGAAATATCCACCCACAAGAGTTGCTTCTCGCCTAACTTCTCGACCACGTCGCGGCTGAGTTGAACTTCCCTGTCGAGACCGTCCGCATCGTACAGTCGCCCGATGATCGCCATTCGTTACTCCGTTTCTAGCCGTCCGTTCCGTGCTCCGTGGCTGATATTGCCTGTTGGACGTTCGTTCCCTTCTGTCTTACGCGCGCGAAGTCGTTTCGGCTGCCTGACCGCCGCAGCGACGCCGTTTCCCCTCTTCTTTATTAACTTTCAAAACAGTTTTATCCGGAATTGAAAGTGACTTTCCGCTTTGGTCGTTTGTTCCAGAGTGCCCAGGTAACTACCTTTCAAACTTGGGACAGCACTTTGGGGAGAATGCAAATGACCGACCTACTGGAATTGCCTTGCTGCGCTCTGTACTTTCGCGAGGGAGCCAGCGATAAAGAGTACCATGTACGTGTCGAAGCGAAGGACGATGGATACGTCGTAAATTTCGCTTTCGGACGGCGCGGTGGAGCGCTCTCCAAGGGCGTTAAGACATCCAGTCCGACCACGCTGGAGGCGGCCACCAAAATATTCGAGAAACTGCTGGCCGAGAAAAAGGCGAAAGGGTACACGCCCTCCAGCGAGGGGAAGGCCTTCGCCATGACCGACAAAGCGGGGGCCGTTTCGGGGCTGCTTCCCCAACTGCTGAACCCGATCGGGGAAGCTGAGGCAGCCCGGTATCTCGAGAACGATGCATGGGTCCTGGAGGAAAAACACGACGGACGCCGGCTGATGGTGCGCGTAACAGGGGGCGCGGTCGAAGGGGCGAACCGCAAAGGTCTGCTGGTGAGCCTGCCCAGAGAGATCGAGGATGCGCTGAAGGGTGGCGAGGACTGCGTCCTGGACGGGGAGCTTATCGGCGCAAAGCTTTATGTTTTCGATATCCTTGCGTATGCAGGAACAGACCTGTGCGACCGGAGCTATCTTGAGCGCGTGGAAATCCGCAACGCGATTCCGTTCACGGACCGTTCGGCGGTGGATACGGTGGAAACCTTCTTCGGCACGGAAGCGAAGAGAGCGGCGTTTCGACGCCTGCAGTTGGCGGATAAAGAGGGCGTCGTTTTCAAAAGCGCGCAGGCCCCCTATAAAGTGGGTCGGCCCACGACCGGCGGCACGCAAGTCAAACATAAGTTTTACGCCAGTTGTTCCGCCATTGTCGGGGCCGTGAACGCCCAGCGCAGTATCGGTCTGCTCCTCGACGGCACGAGCGTGGGCAATGTGACGATCTCCCCGAATTTCGAGTTGCCTCGGGTCGGCGATGTGGTGGAAGTACGCTACCTGTACTATAACCCACAGGGCGCTTTGTATCAGCCCTGTTTCCTGGGTGTTCGCGAAGACATCGATGTGGAAGAGTGTACGCTATCCCAGCTCAAACACAAGAGCGCCACTGAGGATCCGGCGCGAACGGATGGAATAGGCTGACTTGCCTTTGCGAAAGTGAGCCGACGGGGATATATCAAGGATAGAGAAGGTGAGATATCACGGAACCTGCTTCGGAATGTTCCCGTCTCATCCCTGCCGATTAATACTGTCCGGACCTTAAGCGGCCCTCCGCGCATAGCGTTCCGCTCCCTTACCTTTGCCCCAAAGCGGTAACTACGCCTGTTCCGCCTTTATGCAACGGTTGCGGCTTACGGTACGGACAAGACCATGCAGTGAGGCATCACAATTTCCCGAGCCGCCGGTGGCGCTCATGGGAAAAAATACGGACGCAAAGGACAAACCGTTGACAACATTCAAACAGAACGCCGCGCCGGAGCAGGCCACGCCGCTTGCAGCGAACGCCACCGACAAAGATCGGGATCTTGCCGCCGCGACAGTGAAGGATGACAAGCCCCTGACCACGAACGTGGGGCAGCCGATCGGCACGGACCAGAACTCTCTTCGGGCGGGCGCACGTGGACCGGCGCTGCTCGAAGATTACGTTCTTCGCGAAAAGCTTCAGCACTTCGACCACGAGCGCATTCCGGAGCGGATCGTTCACGCGCGCGGAGCGGCGGCACACGGCTATTTCCAGGTTTATGAATCGCTCGCCGATCTCACCTCGGCCAAAGTGCTGACGGACCCGTCCCTGAAAACCCCGGTCTTCGTGCGCTTCTCGACCGTCGCCGGATCGCGAGGCTCCGCCGATACCGCCCGCGATGTACGTGGCTTCGCCGTCAAGATGTACACTCCGGAGGGCAATTGGGACCTCGTCGGCAACAATATTCCGGTGTTCTTCATTCAGGACGCCATCAAATTTCCCGACCTGATCCATGCCGTGAAGCCTGAGCCGAACAATGAGATTCCACAGGCGGCGTCGGCCCACGACACCTTCTACGATTTTATTTCGCTCACTCCCGAGTCGATGCATATGTTGATGTGGGTCATGAGTGATCGGGCGATCCCGCGCAGCTTCAGCATGATGGAAGGCTTTGGTGTCCACACGTTCCGCCTGGTGAATGCGGAGGGGAAATCCACCTTCGTCAAGTTCCATTGGAAGCCGCTTCTGGGCGTCCACTCGCTCGTCTGGGACGAGGCGCAGCAGATCGCGGGCAAGGACGCCGATTTCCACCGCCGCGATATGTGGGATTCCATAGAAAAAGGCAACTTCTTCGAATGGGAGCTTGGAATACAAACGCTTCCCCAGGAAGATGAGATGAAGTTCGACTTCGACATCCTCGACGCCACCAAGTTGTGGCCGGAAGAGCTTTTGCCGGTTCGGCGCGTCGGCAAAATGACGCTGAACCGCAACCCGGACAACTATTTCTCGGAAACCGAGCAGGTGGCGTTCAACACCACGAACATCGTGCCGGGAATCGACTTCAGCGACGATCCTTTGCTGCAGGGGCGTAATTTTTCGTATCTGGACACGCAGCTCAGCCGCCTGGGCAGCCCGAACTTCACCGAACTGCCGATCAACCGGCCGACCTGCCCGGTGTCGAACAACCAGCGCGACGCTCACATGCGCTACACCATCAACAAAGGACGCGTCTCGTACACGCCCGCCTCGCTGGACGGGCATTCTCCAGACGAGGCGACGCCAAAGCATGGCTTTGTAAGCTATCCGGAGCAGGTGAACGGTCCGAAAGTGCGCGAGCGGAGCAAGAGTTTCGACGATCATTACGGGCAGGCGCGACTGTTCTGGAACAGCATGGCTCCCATCGAAAAAGAGCACATCGTGAAGGCGCTTCAGTTCGAGTTGAGCAAGGTCGAAACGCGCGAAGTGCGGCAGCGTATGCTGGGACACCTGGCACAGATCAATGACGCTCTGGCGGCTCAGATCGGGCTGGTGCTGGGAGAAAAGGTGGCTTCGAAGCATCCTACCGCAAAGCCCGGTGGAACAGCCGACTCCGTTGCGGAGACCCACGCGCTCGCGAACGCCACGTCGGAAACGACCGCTTCGGGCGGTGTGCAAAGCTCGAAAGCGTTGAGCACGGAGGGCAATCAACCCAGCAGCGCCAAAGGCCGCAAAGTGGCCATCCTGGTGGAAGCCGGAGTGGATGGCGCGCAGGTTCAGGCGATGATAAACACGTTGAAGGCGGCAGGCGCGGACGGAGAGGCCGTTGGCCCGCACATTGGCGCTCTGAATGGCAAGAACGGGGCTTCCCTAGAAATAAATAAGACGTTCGCCAACAGCAGCGCGGTCATGTACGACGGCGTGTATGTGCCGGGCGGAGCCCAGAGCATCGAAACGCTCAAAAAGATGGGAGACGCGCTTGCATTTGTCGCCATGGCATACAAACACGCCAAAGCGATCGCCGCCACTGGCGAAGGGGTCGAACTGGTGACAGCGGCGCTTCCCACCGGCGTCGCTCTCAGCCAATCGGGTCTGGTCGTTGGAAAAGACGGCGCACAGGATGGGCAGGCCGCTCAAACATTCCTTACCGCCATCGCCCGTCGCCACTGGGGCCGCACCGGTGTCGATCAGGTGCCCGCGTGAGGCGTTGACGTCTTGTCGAGGCGTCAAAGCTTCCAGGCTTTCCGATGCCCGGCCGTAAGCACACGGTCCGCTTCCTAACAACAGGTTGCTGGATAAAAAAGTACCCCTTGCCGTTCTATAAATGGCAAGGGGTACATCCACGTCAGTCTGCGGTGAGAGACCGCACCGTGCTTACTCCTGTTTGTTGATATACCAGTAGTAAGGCGAGCCCCCGGGATAGGCGGCCGTCGATTTCGCGGTGGTCCTCATGTACTTGACATGCCCGTCGTACCACAAAACCTCAAAACCCGTTCCCGCCGGATGACGGTGATAGGGCATCACCGAGTTGACCGGATTGCCGTTCCACTGATCCCCCGCAGCATAGAACTTGCCGTTGACGTCAGTTTCGTCGGAGCGCCAGATATTCATCTCACCGCCATTGTTATTGCCATCCATCATCAAGATGGTTTCCGCAGGAGACGAAATCGCGCCACTCGCGACGTGGCCGGTGTCGCCGTCCGAGTAGCCTATATTCGGAGTATTGAGCGAATTATACGCATAATCGGCAACTCCAGGGCCATGGTTGCTGGCATCCGGGGGGGTGCCGCACGTGTCGGGATTGGTGACACACCAGTTGGAATTATCGTCGGTGAAGTGGGCGGAGGAATCGGGACAGGCATAGATCTGGGCGCTCTTGGTGTAGGGGTAGAGCAGTTCCGGATAATAGACGCGCCCCCCTGGAGCGTTCCCGTTATAGGATCCGCTATACTGCTCGTCATAATCCTGCACATACTGTATTTCGGCGAGTCCGATCTGTTTGAGATTGCTCTGACAGCTCGCCTGTCGTGCCTTCTCGCGCGCCTGAGCAAAAACGGGGAAGAGGATCGCTGCCAGAATAGCGATGATAGCGATGACAACGAGCAATTCGATCAAGGTAAAGCCGGAACGTTTCATACGGAACCTTTCTTCATTAAAATCTTCATTAAAAGCCTGATACTTTAGACCCATCAATGATTTAGACGTATCAAGTACCGCCTGGCAACATTAAATTTCAAAGTGACACTCCCCCGGCTAAAGCGTGGGGGCTTCTTGCTTCCTTGAACTGACTTGCTTGCCTCACTTTTCAAGGACGCACGTAGCGGTCAAATCTCCACAAGCGTTCACGACATTGCTGCCGTCAGTTGCGGCGTGCCCCGCCGTACTGTTTGCAATCCTTCCGAGCTTCGCTAGAGCAAGGGCAAGGATGTTCCTCGCCGCGTTCTCGTCTCTGTCGAGTACGAGGCCGCATTTACAGGTATGCGTCCTGGTGGAAAGAGCCTTTTTAACGCGCTTACCGCAAGCCGAGCAGTCCTGGCTGGTGTACTGAGGCGGCACGGCAACAACCGCTCGTCCGTACACTTTCGCGTAATACTCCAGCCAGTACCGAAACTGCGTCCAACTCGCATCCATGATGCTTTTTGCGAGGCGGTGGTTTCGCACCATGTTGCGCACGTGCAGGTCTTCCACGGCGACCATGTCGTTGGACACGATTACGCACCGCGCCAGTTTGCTGGCGAAGTCTTTACGTTGCCGATGCACCTGCAAATGCTTGCGTGCAAACCGGGCGCGGGCTTTCCTTCGGTTGCCCGACCCCTTTTGCTTGCGGCTGATCCTGCGTTGAAGCCGCCCTAGCTTCTGCTCTGCCTTGCGCAGGAACTGAGGGCAGGCGACTTTTGCGCCCTCCGAATCGGTAGTGAAGGCGGCAAGCCCCATGTCCAGACCGATCACGTTGCCGCAAGGCTCCAAGGGCTCGCTACGCTCGAAGGCAAGGCACAACTGCGCATAGTAGCCGTCCGCACGCCGCAGAACCCGCAC
>JBBRKX010000239.1:0-7072 GCA_038231675.1 Chthonomonadales bacterium
ACTGCGCCGGAGACTCGGGGATCGGGTGCCCAAGCTCATTCATACGGATTGGATCGTTCTGCCGCCGCCGCCGCCCTACACGGATCTGGTGAACGCGCTCGCGTCACCGCAAGGCTGGCAGGGCGCGCGGGATACCCTGTTCAGTATCTGGCTTGAGGGAGTGGACAACCCCCGTTTGATCGACTTCGTCCGAAATGAGATGGGATCTTTTAGCGGAGAGATGTGGATGCGCTCGGGCCGAGAGATCGGTGGCGGATATGCGAAAGAAGGCTATCCGCTCAAAGCGCTGGCTTCACTGAGCCCTTCGGCGCCCACGCTGCACATTTATGCGCAGCCGAAGGACCCGGGATATTTAGGAGCCCAGCAATCCTTCGGCGCGGACAATCCCTGGTACCACGTGCATCAATTGGAAGCGAAGAGCCATTTCCCTACGTTCGAAGTGGCGGAAGAGATCGCGGCAACGATTAAGGATTTCGTCCGAAAGTAAATGGGCGGAATATTGGGGACAGGAGACACCGGGTGGAAGATCAAAGGGAAACTTCCGGGATTTCGCGGCGCAACTTTTTGCGCGCGGCTTCGGGAAGCGCGTTCGCACTGGCCGTCGGCGGAGCGCTGGCGGGCTGCGCGGACAATGGCTCCATACCCATACAGACTCATGATCAGCATGGTCTGTATGTCAGCACATATCTCAATAACACCGTGGAACGCTACAATGCGACCACGGGTGGGCGGGAAGCGACGATCTCCACGGGCATCAAGCCCAACCTGAACCCACCGGGCGCGGGGTCGGTCGGACTTGCCATCGCCCCGGACGGCCATCTGTGGGTGGCGAACCGGTTTCAGGATAATGTCGAAAAGTACGACCTGATTTCGGGACGGAAGCTCACGACCATCAGCAATGTCCATGCGCCTTATACCATCGCGGTGGGAAGCGACGGCAACCTGTACGTGCCCAATACGGGCTCGAACTATGGTCCTCCGTTCAATCAAGATACGGTGGAGCATTTCGACGCCGTGACGGGAACCACCAAGGGAACGTTCCTTCATATCGAAAAGCCTTTTGGCGTGGTGTGGGGGCCGGACAACAACCTGTACGTTTCCACCGCCCAAAACCAGGCGGCTCTGGATACGCTTTCCGCGACAACGGATCCGATGGCGGACTCGGTCACTTGCTTTAATGGGAACAATGGGGGAGCTATCAAACAGGTGGTGAAGGCCGATCGGGTCCCGTTCGATATGGTCTTTACTCCAAGCGGCACGCTCCTCGTCTCCGAATTCTTAGACAACCGCATTCAGGAGTACGACCCGGCGACCGGCAACTCCATCCGCACCTTCGCGAGTGTCAGCCATCCCGTGGGAATGACCTATGGGCCGGACGGAGATCTGTATGTCGGCAGCAACAGCACCCAACTGGCGGCGACCGGCAACTCCGGTGCGGTGGTGCGACTGGACGGGAAAACGGGAGCATTCAAACAAAACTTCATTTCTGGTCTGCCTTTTGCGATGTTCATCGTTTTCGTTTAGGCGGACAAACGGGGAGCCTGCGAACGGATCCCAAAACCGAAAAGCAAACGCCTTATGGACCCAATGTTCGAGAATTATCATCCACGCCCGAAGGGCAAACCAACGGGCAGTAATAGGTTGCGACATACGAGAGCGCAGGAACAGGGAATCTTAGCGTGAAAGAGCATGAGAAGATAGTGCAAGTCAAGAGCAAAGTTACCGGGGGCACGCGGCGTGAATTTTTGCGCACGGTCACGGGCGGAGCGTTCGGCCTTGCGGCCGGGAGTCTGCTGGCCGGGTGTGGCGGAGGCGGCGGTAACAATATCGCTCCCATCGGGCGTGGTCAGAGCGTTGTGGTGAGCACCTTTACCGGAGGCACCGTGGAGCGCTACGACGTGGCCACGGGCGCGCATCAACTGACGCTCACGCCGGTGGCGAACGCGGGACCCGCGGGAATGGCGCTGGCGCATGACGGGACGCTCTGGGTCGCCAATCGCTTCCAGGGAGCCCTGCAGCATTGGGACCTGAATACCGGGGCCAGCATCGGCATCATCAATAACATCCATGCGCCGCACAGTTGCGCGGTGGGGCCGGATGGAAATTTATACTCTCAAAATGCGTTGTCCTATTTCGGAGGCTTTCCAACTTCGGACGATACAGTCGAAAAGTTCAACGCGATCACGGGAGAGCATCTCGGCGTGTTCACGCACACGCCGTTGCCGTTCAGTCTGGTGTGGGGACCCGATCAAAACCTGTACATTTCCTCCACCCTGGAACTTGGCAACCTGCATCCTCATTCGGACTCCGTCAAGCGCTTCAACGGCCAGAACGGAACGTTGTTGAATGTAGTGGTGAACGGCGACAAGGTTCCCTTCGATATGCTGTTCACTCAGAGGGGGACCATGCTCGTCTCCGAGTTTCTGGATAACCGCATTGAAGAGTATGACCTTGCTACAGGGGCGGCCATACGGACGCTTGCCAGCGTGGATTTTCCGATCGGCATGGCCTATGGTCCAGACGGCAATATATGGGTCGGAAGTTTCAGCGATCGATTGAGCTCGCCGAAATCAGGCAGTGTCGTGAAAATCGATCCGAATACCGGCGCGCATCAAGGCACGTTCGTTTCGGGACTCTCTCAAGGCGCCTTCGTGCTTTTCGTGTAATCGACAAGAGGAGCACTATGCTTAAGCAATGGCTTTCAGGGTTTAAAGTGAGTGTTATTTCCGTGGGCCTCGCGGCCTCCCTTGCCGGATGCGGTGGGAGCAGCGGCAACAATCTTCCGGATCCGGTGACAGTCTACGGGATGCCCACCCCTATTGGAAATGGAACGGGGCGCGCCTTTCTTCAGAGGCAGGGTAGCACGGTCCTTGTGGTAGGCATTGAGATGACCGACACCGCTCTGCGGGGGCTGCCGGTCATCCCTTTCAACCAGGATCACGTGTACACTTTCGCGCCGCCGCCCGGACTCGATGGGACCGCTATCCAGGGCATTACCCTGGATTATACGGATGGAAATATCCCGGTCGGGGCACAGGATGTGCCGCATATGCATCCGAGTTTTTTCCTGATCGGCGACGCGCAAAGGCAGCAGATCACTGCTGGGTCGCCCATAGCGGACACTCCCGTCGCGGCTGCGGAAGTGCCGGCAAACCATATTTCTCAGCATCTGGTGGTGGCGACGGAAGGGGATGTCTATTTCGATCCTATTCTTCCAGGCTACCGGGAAACGCCATTCAGCACCACCAACTACAACTACGACTTCTTCAATGGCCACATGGTCTTGATCCAGACGGGAGTTGCGATAGCGTTTCTGAACAGCAAGCAGGAGCAGGCGGCTAACCTTGAATTGCCGCAGTCGTATCCGCACCCTGGCCTTTATCCGAGCGCCTATCGCTTTAAATATGATTTTACCAAACGTGTTTACCTTTTTACCGTCGAGGGCTTCGTCTCGCGGTAGAGGCTGGTACCTGCAATCCGTGCGATGCGTGGTCATTGTTATGCATGAACCAGGGGAGATGTACACTTGATCAGATCTAGAAACCCGATGTTTATTTTCGCGGGACTTCTGCCGATTGCCCTGATCGCCGCACTCGCGGGTTGCGGCGGCGATAGCGGAAACAGCAATGGAAACACTGCCTATGGCGCGTCAAAAACGCTTGGCAACGGGACAATACGCACCTACATCATGCACAACGGCAACTCCGTGCAACAGGTGGGCGTCGAGTTTACGCCGGGGGTGCTGACGGGACTGCCGAATATCCAGCAGGGTGACGCGACGGAAGTGCCGTTGCCGGTTCCGCCGGAGTTTGCGCTTACCCCGTTTAAGGCTGCTCAAATGGACTGGAGTCCGGGCCATCCGCCGGACGGAAATCAGAATACCCCGCACTTTCACCCGACGTTTTTTCTGATCTCGGACGCCGATCGGGCGCTGATTAAGGACGGCGGTGCGGGCGCGACAGTACCGATCGATCCATTGGAAATTCCGGGAGCGCATATTCCGGCCGGGCTTACGATCCCGGATGAAGGGTTTGTCTTATTCGATCCAAACCTGGCTTCTTACAATGAGGCGCCCTTCCAGTCCACTACGTATCAGTATGATTTCTGGAATGGCCACATGGTCAACATCCAGTTGGGCGTCGCCAATGTGTTCGTCGCTAAGAAGACCTCGCAGGGCGATATCCTGATCCAACCGCAGAAATATCCCGTTACAGGAGTGTTTCCAACGCATTATGAGTTGCAGTTCGACACAAATCGACAGGTTTACCGCATGTATCTGGACAATTTCAAACAGGTGACGGCGGCTGGACCGGCGAACAATGACGCCGGGCAAGCCACCGTTTACGGCGATGCGGAGCCTGTTGGAAGCGGCACGGCAAGATCCTTTGTAAGCCGGGACGCGAACAACAAGCCCCTGGCTGTCGGGGTCGCCTTCACAACGGGTGTCTTGAATGGTCTGCCCAATATCGCGATGGAACGCGCTCAGGATTTCCCGCTGCCAAATCCCGGCCCGAATTCCCTGAACCAGACGCCCTTTCAAAGCATCTCGATGCAATGGACGCCAGGGCATATTCCGAACGGACGGCCCAACAGTCAGGAAGTGCCTCATTTCCAGGCGAACTTCTTCCTCGTCTCGCGTGCCGTGCGAAATACGATATTTCCGCCGCCTCTGGGCAACACAATGTTCGTGCAGCCTGCCGCGGCGGAGATTCCTGCCGGAACACTTGGGTTCGGGAATGTCGTTCCCTTTGAAGGTTCGCCATTTATCGATCCGAGAAACCCACAATGGTCCGAAGAACCGGCGTTCCAAACGGTCGGCTACAACTTCGACTTCTTCCAGGGACACCTGGACAACATCCAGCTTGGCGTAACGAACGCGTTCCTGCCGAGCCAGAAAGAAGTGACCGGCGCTATTGCTCAGCCTCAGAAGTATCCGACCACGGGCTACTTCCCAACGCAGTACCATATCAAATGGGACGCGGCAAATCAGCAGTACCTCTTCTATGTCGAGAATTTCGTGCAGCACCTGGCTCAGCAATAGCCAGAAGGAGAATCAAATGTCAAAGAAAATCCTCATCCTTTTGTCCGAGCATGGATACTGGGGCGAAGAGTTGATCGGTCCGCTCGAGACGTTCGACAAAGCCGGATACAAAGTCGATTTCGCGACTCCGAACGGAAAGCGCGCTCATGCGCTGCCGCCAAGCATGGATCCCGATTACATCGATCCGCCGCTGGGCAAAAGCGTCACCAGCAAAGTGGTCGCGGACAAAGTGAAGGCTCTGGAAGCCACCAATCGTCTGGATACCACGATCAGTATCCATGATCTGGTGCCCGAGCGGCCTTACTACAGCTCGCACAACTTGATCCGCGAGTTGGAGGAGTACTATAAGGGCGTGGATGCGCTCAAGGAAAAGCTTGGCAAGTACGATGCGATCCTGATCGTGGGTGGAAGCGGCCCGATCGTCGATCTGGTGAACAATGGCCGGGTCCATGATCTGATCCTTACCTTCAAAAAGCTGGGCAAGCCCATTGGAGCCGAGTGCTATGGCGTGGCGTGCCTTGCCTTTGCCCGCGAGTATGAAGATCGCAAGAGCATTCTTCAGAACAAGCATGTCACCGGGCACTGCAAGGAGTACGACTACAAGGACGGCACGGGCTTCCTTGGCACGGACTTCAACATGGGACCGCCCCCCTATCCGCTGGAATATATTCTGCGAGACGCCACGGCTCCTGAAGGCGCGTATATCGGCAACTTTGGCCACGAAACCTCTGTTATCGTCGATTATCCCTTCATCACCGGCCGCTCGACGCCGGATGCTTACCTGACCGGTGAGAAGATGGTGGAAGTGCTCGAAAAGGATCTGACCCGCTGGGGCTGGTAGGCCCCTGTTCTTGCGTCCTCTCCTATCGCCGGCAGACGGTCGGCGATAGGGGAATCGCGCCCTAAGGAATTCAGAGGACATGGCTGCTAAAACGGGACGATTTGCTATCCTGGAACAGTTTCTTGCCGATGGCATGGACCATATGTTTGGGAACCCCGGCACGGTGGAGCAGGGATTTCTCGATGCCCTGGCCGATTACCCCGATCTGAAGTACATTCTGACGCTTCAGGAAACGATTGCCGTTCTTACGGCGGATGGCTACGCCCGCGCCACCCAGAAGCCGACTCTCGTTCAACTGCACAGCAGCCCGGGTGTGGGCAATGGCATCGGCGCCCTGTATCAGGCGAAACGCGGGCATTCCCCGCTCGTCGTTATCGGCGGCGACGCGGGCGTCAAATTCATGGCGATGGACTCGCAGATGGCCGCTGATCTGGTCGCCATGGCCGAGCCCGTCACAAAATGGTCGACGATGGTGATGGACCCGGCGTCTCTGCTCAGGACCATCCGAAAAGCGATCAAGATTGCCGCCACTCCTCCCATGGGGCCCGTTTACGTTTGCCTGCCCATGGATATGCTGGATGCGCCTGTCGTCGAAGAGGTCCGACCTACGTCTTTGCCTTCCACCCGAGTCACGCCGGACGATAACGCGCTGCGGGAAGCGGCTGGTTGGCTCGCGGCCGCTAAAACGCCCATGATTTATGTGGGCGATGGGATCGCTTTTTCGGGCGCCCAGGCGGAATTGGAGCGCATCGCGACGCTGCTTGGCGCCGAGGTCTGGGAAGCGGATGCCGGCGAAGTCAACATCAGCTATAAGCACCCTTGCTACAAGGGAATGACCGGGCATATGTTCGGTTACAGCAGTCTGCCGATCATCCAAAAAGGCGATGTCAGCTTGATCTCCGGAACCTATATGCTTCCCGAGGTGTTTCCGGAACTGGGAGATATCTTCGCTCCCGGCTCCAAAGTGATCCACATCGACCTGAACACGTACGAGATCGCAAAAAACCATCCCGTCGATCTTGGACTGCTCGGTGATCCAAAATCTTCTCTGGCGAAACTCGCCGATATGCTGGAGTCGATGCTGACTTCGGAACAACGAAGCGCCGCCGCTGCTCGCGTGGAAGCGTTTGGACAGGCGAAGGAAGCGGCACATACGGAAGCGCTTGCAAAGGATCATGAGGTGCGCGACA
>JBBRKX010000240.1:0-7071 GCA_038231675.1 Chthonomonadales bacterium
CTAAGGCTTCCTTCAGACCCCTCCTCACGGAGACGCCCTTGCCTTCGCTTAGCGGTAGGGGTTCCCTCCCCCGCAGAGGACTTCCACCTCCGAGAACGGGCACATGCCCGGCGTACCAACAGTCGAAAGCCAGGCAAATGCCTGGCTTTCTTAGCGTGAGAGCTCGTGGGAAGACCTACCGAATCCCGGCCACCGACCACTGCAAGCCAACTCCCTTCGAGATGTACCCGGCCGCGATCCCATTGACGCCGTTCATCAAATAATAAGCGATATCTCCGGTCGCCTTATTCTCGACCAGCAAATCCGGATGGCCGTCGCCATTCAGGTCCGGCACGCCCACCAACGCCCAGTTCGCGCCTAGCGCACCCCCGATAGAACCACCCGGCGTTACCGTGGAACCGTTGAATGTGTCGTAGTAGAGTTGGCCTGTGGAAATATTCTGGAAGAGAAGATCCGGAATTCCATCCCCGTTGAGATCCGGTGTGCCCACGATCTTCCAATGGGTATCGACCCCTCTCAGCTATTATATTGATTGGTGCGGGGAACCCGCTAAACCAGGATTGAGCCGATAGCGAGGTGCGCGGATACGAGCAGGATGTGCTGTTGTTTTTTTCGAAAGCCCGGTTGCGGGCGAAACTTGACATCCTCGACGAACTTACGCCACGTATACCTCCGCAACATTGCTCCGTACGATAAGAATAGTGGCGACGGCGGAGAATAGTTTCCACGAGATGGAAGAGTTTTTGCGAAGCATCTATTGACATACACTCTTTACCGCGTTATCATATCTCTATCTGGACTTTCTGTTAGGCCGCTCCTTGTCGCTTACGATAAGATTAGTAGCCGTGGATTTTGCCGGTTTCTCTCTATGCCGCTCCTATGCTAGGTGTTCGGCGGAAGAACAAGCCAGTACATGGCTGCGTAAATGCCCGCCAGTATCGCGTCTGTGAGAACCCCTGGTCAAGGGCCCTACAGACAAATACGTTCTGTACCCGTAACTACCGGTGGATTTCGGGCGTGATGTATTAAAACCACCTAACAAAACCGCCTTTCAGCCCTCTGTCCATGATGTGGCTAAGGTGTTTTGTTAGATACTTTAAGCAACCAATGGGTCCATGTTCGTAGAACTGCTCCAGGGTACTGGTCTCGGCAAACCTACGAACCTATAGCGAATGGCTGCTTAACACTCAGATAGATTATTAGCCATCATTTTGTCTACATAAATTGCCTCATGCTCTGTTCGAGATTGAAAGCTCAGGTTTAACGAGCAGAAGCGAGATGATCCCAAGTCAACAAAATGCTCACTATTAATAGTGCGAGCATTTCTTGATAGCATGTGCTATATGTAAGTTGTCCCGATAGAAAATAACTATAGGAGCAGCAGAACATGTCTCAGTCCATTTCAAAACAATGTCCCAAATGTCTTACGCCGAGCGTGATGGAGGCAGAAAAGTGTGCGAAATGCGGTCACGTGTATAGAACGCAATTTCCGCCTGCCCAACAGCGGAAAGAACAGAACGGCTCCATAGTTGACGATCCCAACATAGCGGTTGTCCAAACGTCAAAACTAAAGACCGCTCACTTATCCTCAACAACACAAGCAACACGCTATCTATGTGCCGCAGCACACCTTGATAGCATATTTCGCAATCGTGTCATTCGATATTTGCTGTATGAACATAATCGGTCTACAGGAGGATCTTTCGGTGTTGACTTAGCGACGGTTCTAGACCATTGTTTAATAGCACGTCGTCGCCAAACTAACCGTGAGATAATGCTTACAATTATCGCAGCCGCTATGATGGCAACAGTATTCTGGCGTGTCAGGCATTTTCCGAGTATGGGTCTGGATGAAATCTTAAACTGGTTAGCGGACCCAACTGTTTCGCATAGCATCTTGAGTGGGTTATTAATTGCTTGGATTGTTGTAATGTTTGAGATGTGGCAAGGCAGATACAGGGTGGCTGTGGCACTTTTTGCACGAAAGGCATACAGCCCTGACGACATTCAGCACAAGGCTAGCGAAAAAGCAACGGAAAAACTTCGCCGCATTGTCGAAGAAGAAGATAGGAACGTCCTGATATATAATGGATTCTCGCCTTTTGTCGGAGCCGGATATGATATAGGCGGTTGGTCATTTGCCCTGAACCTTAAAAAAGGCACAGAACTATTGGGGAAGCATGATACTCCAGACGAGTTTCAGGTTGGGGAACTCTTTTCCTATATAGAAAAAAATGTTCATGATATGCAGATGGCTGAAGTGACGGTAACAGAGAATGTTTTCGCAAATGGGATGTTCATTCGCGATGATATAGATTTCTTACCAGATCCCCTCGCTCGCCCATCTCATCGGCTTGATACTAACGTTATGGAGCAACTCAAAAATTCCCCTACTGAAGGTATGCGTTATTGTCAATGCATTCAAGTAAATGTGGCGGAAGGCGAAATGATGTTCTCAACTTTCTTACGCTTCTGGAAGGTGGGAACAAATCTGTTTACAGAGGTAAACTACTTCGTTTTACCTCCGGTTAAGAAAGCTTATCGCGTGGTGGACGCAATATCTCCTTGTCCAACGACGCTGGAAACATGGCTTAGAAAATTGGGTTTCCTTTCACTGACCCTAGTTGCAACCCCCTGCCTTATATTATTATCTCCACTTGCTCTACTTGTGAAAGCCCTTACTCCTCTTTACCAGTGGATGACACGCCAAATCAACAGTGTGTTGATTCGAGAAATTCCACAGTATAATTATGGCGCAAAAACCAGCATACGCCAGCTTGCTGCGTCTGATAGATATGATCATTATTTCCAGAAACAGGACGTCCAGATGTATCAGAAACTCGTTGAGCGCCAGATATTAGATAGCATGATCGAGTTTTTGGATGCTCACCATATTGATACTACAGATATGAAAGACCGCGAAAAAACAATTCTCAATGAGGGTCTGATTATGGCTGGCGGCAGCATCGCCGCTAAAAATATTGCAATTGGCAAGCGGTCTACGGTAAAGGAGACGAAATTTGCGCGACTGATAAAGACAGTAAAGTCCTGACACTCTTGAAAGGAGAATACAAACATGAAACCATCGGAACACATTGAGGGTATTAAGCAGACGGGAGGCAACATTACTGCAATGAACCTCGCTGCTGGCAGAAATGCTACCATCCACATTACATCGGGAGTAATGGAATCGTCTGCTCCTGATGAAGTCAAGACACTTTTCAAAACACTTGTCGATCAGATCGAAGTAGCGAAGCCCAACATTGAATCGAGCAAGATAAAGCAACTTGAGAAGAATTTAAAAACGTTAGGCAATGAAGTAGCTGAAGAAGAGCCTAATAGAGAGTGGTATCAGTTGTCGCTAAATGGACTTACAGAAGCCGCAAAAGCCCTCGGTGTGATTGGTAAGCCAATTGTGCAGACCGTTGCCACGCTTATGAAGTTGCTCTTGCCTTGACTTTGGAGTGGCCCAGTTTTTCAAGCCAACGCGCGGACATATCTACTGATCTCAACAGTAAGAGCCAGGATTCTGACGAGCCATTTTGAACTTAAACTTGGCTCCGGAATTATTAATTCTTTAGGAGAACGTCAATAAGACCGTATCCCGAAGAGAATGCCGGGCAGTTGCCCAGCATTCTTTTTATTACGACCAGCCTGTCATGGGGAGGCAACTATGCTTTTGCAAGGGCGTTTTCCGCGCGTTCGGCTTTCCGTTCTTCCGTCGCTTTACAAGTCCGGAGCCAGACGTTGTTCGGCACCTCTTCAATGCCCTTCCAGGCATACGGATCGATGCCTGCCACCGGAATAATGGTCCGGCGATCTGCGGTCGCCACGTTCTCCCCCTCTTTCAGGCTCCAGGGCAGGCGAGACCACGCGTTGCAGTAGTGGCTGACGAGCACGCGGCGATATGTTGTGCCACGGTTCCGGAACGAACGGTGCAGCAAATGGCCGTTGAAAAAGACGACGGAGCCAGCCGTTACTTCGACGGGGACTTCCTTGCTTTCATCGAAACCGTAGCTCTCGGGAGCGAAATCGAACTCTTCCTTTTTTTCATGCGGACGGTTCGGATAAAGATACCCGGGCCGCTGCGACTCCGGGATAACCCATAGACAGCCGTTCTCCACGGTGGCGTCGTCCATCGCGATCCACGCGCCGATCAAGCTGCGGTCACGGGTGGGAATATAGATCTCATCCTGATGCCACGCCTGCCCTTGAAATTCAGGTGGCTTGACGAACAGCATGGACTGCATGCACTTGACGCTTCCATCCCAGAACGGAAGGTGCGCAGCAGTGATCTGGCTCAGGATTCCGCAGATTTTAGGATGCCGAACGTACTTCTCCATCACGGGGCTGATATAGTGCGGCTGATGGATGCACAGGATCTCGCGAAGCACCTCATCGTCGGTGAAATCCGACGGCAATGCCTCCAGCGTTTCGCAAGGATAGCCTCCACGTGCCAGGAACGCCGTATCTTTACGCAGTTCTTCGATCTCCACCCCCGTAATCAGTCCCGGCGCGATAAAGTATCCGGCATCGACGAACGAGCGCACCTGATCCGCATTCAAACTCCTGGGCACGTCGATAAACTCTTGTTCCGCCATTCCATTTTATCCTTCCACCGAGGTGAACTGCCTCCCATTATAACGCGGCCTTCCTTACAGTGCTATAGCGAGGGTTATCCGGAACCTATCCAAAATTGATATCATGCCTCGGGCGAATCTTTCGTCAGGGAGCGAGGCGGAGCAAACGGGGGACAGGTGGTGTGGCGCCGGCTTCGATCTCTTTGCGCAACAAACGCGGCGATTGCCCGAAAGCGGCTTTGAAACAGCGAGAAAAATGAAAAGGATTGGCGAAACCATACAGGTCCGCGATCTCTCCTATCGCGAAATTGCTCCGAGCAAGCAGCGTCGCCGCACTGTCCAGCTTCGCCATGCGAACGGTCTCGATGGGCGATCTGCCGGTCGAAGCGCGAAAAAGCCTGCAAAGATGCTCGGGCGTCACGCAGGCCACGTCGGAAAGATCAAGGAGAGTAATTGCGGCCCCTGGCTCCGCTTCAAGCCGATCCTGGATGTAGCGCGTCACACGTTCCACGGCGTCCGGGAGCCGGTCCTGGGGTATGTTCTGCGTCGTCGTTTGACCGGTCAGAAAAGCCGTCAACAACGTCTGCATGGTCAGCCGGCATTGAAGCGCGTCACCGCGCCCTGCCCAGGTGAGCACATGGCGGAAGAGCGGCCGGAGAATATCTCCTTCGCCAGGGAGCCGCACGAGCGGCCATGCATCTTGCGGCGGCCAATCGAATGGAGTTCCAAGCAGATCGAAGTGGAAAAAACCATGGCGTGTCCTGTGCAGGGGATCCCAGGTAAAGAAATCCACCGCGCCCGGCGTGCAGAGTACGATCGCACCGGCCGGAGCATCCACGGCTTGATCGTTTCTTCGGTACCGCGCATTCCCGTCGATCACCCAGACGAATTCATAATCAAGCATGTGACGTGGACCGAACGTCGCGCCTTTCGGATAGGTAGCCACTCCAAAGCCTGTCGGCAGCGTTACTTCCAGCTCCATATTCCCTCTTTCATTCGGTCTCACTTCAAACCCCAGAACGTGGCCCCTTATGCGTGTTTATTCTCCTGGATTCCTTCGAATCCACAGGATTACAAATCCGGGAGGATATGGAAAGATATAGTTAAGAATGCCAGGCGTGCATGCGCCCCCTCTCTTACGTGGACAGTCAAATTGGGTTTGCTCTCAAGAAAGGCCATGGGTATCGATACTCGACTTCGCCAAAAATTCATAACGACATTTCTCGTCACGATACTCTTCGGAGGCTGGATCGCAGGCAATCATGCCGGCCCCCATATGCGCAAAGTCGTCGCCGACCTGGTTGCTTCGTTGATTCCCCTGCTCGCGCTGGCGTGGATGCATCGGAGAAAGCAAGGGCCGGAACCGGCGGCATCGCGTTGGGGGGCGCGTTGCGTTGGGGCGTATTTCACACTCTATGCCCTTGGCGCGATGTTCTATACCTACTGCGAGTTGGTTCTGCGGCAAGAGGCTCCCTACCCATCCATTGCCGATGCCTGCTATGTGCCGGCTTATGTCTGCCTTACAATCGGCATTCTGCTGCTGCCCTCCGGGCACATTCCCGCGTCTGGGCGAAACAGGTTGCTTCTGGACAGCCTTCTTACGATCACTGCGGTCGCCACGTTCAGTTGGTGCTATGTCCTCGGCCCCACGTTTCTGCAGGGCGCCCAGAACTGGAGTACGGAAGCTCTGACCCTGGCGTATCCCATTATCGACCTGGCGATTTTTGCGAGTCTGGTAATTATGACCGCCCGCTCCGCCGTTACCGGCATGCGCCTGGTGCGTGGGGCGCTCGTTTTGGGAGTTGCCTGCACCGTCGTGTCCGATACGGCATTCGGCTACCTCAACCTGCACAGTGCCTATTTCTCCGGCCATATCATCGACATCGGCTGGCCGCTGGGTCAGCTTCTCATTGCTTGCGGGGCGTCCAGCATACGCCTAATACAGGTCGAAGTCAACCCTCATGACATGGACAATACGATTACGAGACCGCCGTCGATGTGGCATACGCTGTTGCCTTACGCGCTCGTGCCCGCCGTAGGCGTATTGATCCCCTTAACGCACATGACCGCATCAGACGCAAGACTAAAACCGGGCGTCTATATCGGCAGCGCCGTCATCGTTGGACTTGTCCTCCTGCGCCAATTATGCGCTTTATTGGAAAATCGACGCCTCTACCATGACGTCGAAGTGAAAAACCAGATGCTGGAAAGCGCGAACGAGGAACTGCACGCGATGCACGAAGAGTTAATTGCAAGCAACCAGGCTCTGGAGGACGTCAACGTCAGGCTGGAAGCGCTGGCGACGACAGACGGGCTGACCGGTCTGAGCAACCATCGAACGTTTCAGGAACGATTGCGTTTTGAACTCGCTCGGTGCGAACGCAGTGGTTTGCCCGTTTCTGTCCTATTGCTCGACGTGGATAGATTCAAGCAATACAACGACAGCTTCGGACATCCCGCAGGCGATGAAGTACTCCAGACACTGGCCCGA
>JBBRKX010000241.1:0-7063 GCA_038231675.1 Chthonomonadales bacterium
CGCGCAACACCACAAAGGCGAGGAGGATGGACGGCAGGCCTTCCAACAGGAACAGCCATTGCCAACCACGGAATCCAAGGTCGCCGTTCAGCCTCAATAGCTGACCGCCAAGCGGGCCTCCGACCAACCCCAATACGGCGGATAGCGAGAGAAAGCGGGCGATCACCTGGGTGCGGGCTTTCGAAGGCACCCAATAGGTGAGGTAGAGGAGGATGCCGGGATAGAATCCGGCCTCGGCAATTCCTAGCAAGAATCGCAGCGTGTAGAAGCTGGCCGCCGTATGCACGAACATGGTGCCCGTGGAGATCACCCCCCATGTTAGCGTAATTCGCGCGATCCAACGGCGCGCTCCGACGCGTTCCATGATCAGGTTGCTGGGAACTTCAAAAATGAAATACCCGAGAAAGAATATTCCTGCTCCAAGGCCATAGATCGTGTCGCTAAAGCCCAGGTCCTTTTTCATTTCCAGCGCCGCAATGCCGACATTTCCGCGATCCAGGAGATTAAACATATAAAGGAACGCAAGAAACGGGACGAGACGACCGATGACCTTGCTAAGCAGGGCGCGTTCTATCTTCATTGAGTCGGTCGATGCACTGTCGGACATAGGGGCTCCTAACGGAAGGATAAATCAAAGATTCACAGGGAAAGGGTGTACTTAGGCATCACCCGTATTCACCACTCATTCGCTTCGGCTGGCCCCTTCTCCTGCCGCAGGCCTGATCCGCAGCATCGCCTTACAGCATGGCCTAAGGTGACAGCCGATTGGAGGCTACAATAGGCACGAGCGCATCTTCCATCGCAACGAACTCCGCATCTGTTATCTCAGGAAACTCCTTTCTGTTGTTCCGCGACAACCGTCCGCCGCTCTGCAGGCATAGGCGAACGAGAAGAGCGGCCCGTCGATCCGGCATCTCGACCACATTGCGTACCGCTGTGAATGCCGCGTCATATACCGTGACGAAGTCCAGTTCTGCTTTGAAATCCTCACGGATCGTTTCCGCGACTCGATCGTAAAGATATTCCGCCTGCACCGTCGCGTCGAAAAAGCGGTACAGGTTATGCGTGTCATTCTTCACAACAATTCTTTGGTCTTCCGTAAATTCCCAGTCGGTCGCCCCAAGCGCGGGTTTCGAGAAAGCCTCCAGAGCCACTTCATAAAGATGTCGGTGGCGCAGGATCGCCGCGCTTATGGGAAAGACCATTCCGTTCGGCGTGAAATTTCTCCGGTGCAGAGCGTAGTGGATGAGAAAACGATGCAGTCTCCCATTGCCATCCTCGAAAGGATGGATGAATACAAATGCGAATGCGCTCACCGCAGCCGCAATTACCGGGTCAAGCGGGGAGTGTAGGATATGCTCGGTCAGGGTCATCCAGCCTTGCATGAGAGCAGGCACATCCTCAGGGCGTGGACCGATAAAGTGAACAAACTCGCCGTACCGACGCGTTGTCTCACCGACAAAATTCTGGTGATCCCGATAGTCCCGTGCGGCATAACGCGCCTCAACGATACTCGCTTGCAAAGCGATTAGAGCGGCCTTACTGCCTGGCTCGAAGGCGTCGAGAGCCTGCAAAGCCTGTAGGAACCGCTCTTCACGAGTTCGACTTGGTACTTCCCCCTCTATGGCGAAGGAAGCGCGTGTCTCTTTCGTATAGAGGAAACGGACGGCCCGGGCAAGCGTCCGCGCATCGTACTGGTTGGTAAGACGCCTGGCTTCCTGATCCATTTCCATTGCGACCATCGCTTCCAGCCTCCGCGTCCGTCGCACCGTCGGGCAGAGTGCGGAACCTCCGAGCAGATTGTTGCGCACGCGATGTCGCGGCGAGTTCACGGGTGACGCTACAAAATGGAATGTGGGATCCAGCGCATCCACATAATTTCCCGCCTTTGCGGGAGGAAGATCCAGAATATTTCCGGTCAGGATTTCGTAGAAGAACCAGGCGCGACGACTATAGATGCTTGTCGGCTCCGCACGGATCCATGCGGCCAACGCCTTGCCTCCAAGGGCGATCAGCGCGCAATACAGTATCCCCAGGTCGGCAGGTTCGTAGCGCAATGCAAAGCGCAGGTGTCCAATCAGAGTTCCGTCGGTTTCGTAGCGCGGAGGATAATACTCCTCAGAAAACGTGGTCTCCTGCTGGGTGCGCCTCGCGCCGGGAACAATGTAACTTCGAACTCCAGGCAGCGGAAGATTTGAGCCAGTCGCCGCATGCAAGGCCATTTGTCCGACAGGTACGGAACGAGACGCGGAAGCATTAAAACCGGTAGTGGACATGGTAAACCCATTACTCTCGTGGTAAAATGATGATTATCAGTGTACCTCATGGTAAAACGATTAGAAATGGAGAGTCAGTGACAATCGATATGAAATGGATTGCTTCCATCGCTTCCCTTACTTTTCTTCTAGGCCTCGCTGCGGGCGCGACTGAAGCACAGGAAGAAGCGCCGCGAATTCGCGTCGCGTATGTCGCTCCGGAACGCGTGCATTCACAGAGCAAGGATCCAGGAATCATTTTTCAGGATCTTTTTGACCAGCCGCCGCAAGATTATTTTGAATACAATCCGGCAGGAGGCAGTTTTGTATGGAATGGTAACGCTGGGTATGGTGGCGGAGGAGCAATGCGATGTGAATTTGCCGTGGGCCAGGTGGAAGCGGGAAGCCTGAGGGTCCTCTTCGGAAGAAATCCGGTCGGGAAGGGCATCCGGTCGACAGAAACCTTCCGAGAGATCTACTGGCGAGTATATGTGAAGCATGAGACCGGATGGAAGGGAAATCCGGCTAAGTTCGCACGTGCCACCTGTCTTGCCGCACCGAATTGGAGCCAGGGGTTTATTGCCCACGTATGGGGCGGCAAAGGCGATTCACTCTGCATCGACCCCGCGACGGGAATCACCGGTAACCTTAGGGTGACCGACCGTTACAACGATTTCGCACACCTTCGATGGATCGGTTCGCGGCAGACCGAAACACCCCTCTTTTCGCCATCGGAATCCGACCGATGGGTCTGCGTGGAATCCCACATCCGCTTGAACAGCCCCGATAGGAACGATGGTGTGTTCGAACTGTGGATCGACGGCCATAAGGAAGCTTCGCGCACAGACCTGGATTGGCATGGAACCTGGAACGAATTCGCGATCAACGCCGTCTTTCTGGAAAACTACTGGAACGCCGGCTCTGTAAAGCGTCAGGCACGTTCATTCGACAATTTTGTCATCGCAACGCATCCGATTGGACCGATTGTCGCATCGAATCTGCCGACTCTTTCGCGAACTCCTGGCGGGAACTCGACGTGGGAAGCGCAGGCCGCTTCCGATCCGGATGGAATGGATGTCGTATGGTCTTCCCGACCGGTCGATGGGGCAAAAACCGAACTCGTGATAGCTCCGGAGACGGGCGCGTTCGCCGGAAGTCGTGCCGGTAAGCGAGATCTCGCGTCCGCTGGGCTAACGTGGCTCCGACTGCGGGAGAAGCGCGGATCCAATGGTTGGTCGGCCTGGACCTCCTGGCATTCGTTCTTCCGCACGACCGCACAGCAACGTCTATAGGTCTATTCTCGGATTGTTTAAGGCACATCGATGGCTCCATTTCTCGGGTGCCTGTGTCTTGCTGATGGAAATACCATGTCATGCGTATTCGAAAACTGTTTTCATGTCTGGTCCTGTGTTCTGTAACGCTGGCGTGCTCTTCCGCGAATGCTTTCGCGCAACGTGAAATGTACACGGCCTATAGTCTGGAGTTGCTTGCCGCGAAAGCGGACGCCATTGTGAGGGGACGGGTTTTGGACGTCGGGCCGGAGGAGCACGATCAGGAGTCGCAATGGCGGGTTTTGACCATAGGTGTGCAGGAAAATATAAGCGGATATTTTGCGAGCCCAAGGCGCAAAAGCGATACGTTACTCTAAGAGTGATCGTAACATTGCGCTTCTCAAGCCGTTGCTGACGGATGCTACCACATCCATCGTGAACACTCCCAACGGCAAGCGCGCTAAGGTTTATCCAATACCCCATGAAGCTTATGAGACGTTGCGAGAGTGGGAGGTCCCAGTAGTCAAGCCAATATTGAGCACGCCTCTTCCTGATGAGAAGCAAGAGGGCACACCTTAGAATCGTTGCGAGGCTAGTGCGCGGTATGGGACATTTCAACGTGTTCGGTGCTGACAATTAAATCTCGAGAGTCGATGAGATTAAGGTAGTACACGCGGACACCATCCGGAAGGTCGGCCGACACTCGGTGGTGTTTAATGTCCACGGTCGCCGGGAGCGTTGACCATTTCCGGTCCTGCCATTTCCCCGCGTCGGTCGTAAAGTTCAATTCTGCTTTCACGATGGGATTCCGCGACCGATACGTGGCCCAAACATGGTTTCCCGCGTTGCCCTCTGCCGTAATATGCGCCATGGGGACACCGGCCAAACAGTATGTGTCTGCGTACGCATGAATCTCTTCCGGATTTTCGCCTGGTCCGCCGTGCCCATGTGGCATACGGACGCGCATACATACCGCGCGTGCCCCTCGCGGCAGGCGATAAGACCTTTGCAGTGAATCCGGCGGGTAGGCAAAGTCATTGGTGCCATCGACCCACAACATCGGCATGGTGGATTCTTTGAGATAGACCGAGGGATCCCACTGATGTAGCCACTTTTGAGCCTTTGATTGTCCCATATTTTCAAAATCGGGCAACCAGACGGAATCCTCGCCAAGGTAACCGCAGCCATAAACGGGCACGGCAAACCGGAACCGTTTATCTATTCCCGACACGATACAGGTGAGGTAACCGCCCCATGATATTCCTGTGATCCCGATCCGCTTCGGGTCGATTTCTGGATACGAACGTAGCAGAGAGTGTGCGAGTAGGATATCTGCGACGGCATGGTACGTCCACTGATCGTGCTCAGGTTGGTCGATCTGATCGAATCCGCCCCAACCCGGGGGGCCGCCCTCTGGATGGCGCCGCCAGTTGCCATAAGTCCCTTTCGGCACGCAACCGCACAGATCCATAGCTATGGCGGCGTAGCCCCTGGATGTCCAGAGCCTCACCCAACTATCAAAGGCTGTCCCACCACCTCCATGCACAAGGACCATCGCCGGCACACGTGTCCCCTTCGATACATTTGGAATCCCCACGTAAGCGAAGACTCGGGTCGGCTTGCCTTGATACGGCAAACCATCGTAAAAGAGCGAGGTGACCCCCTGGACTTCAAGCCCAACTGCCGGCGTAGTTGCGGGAGCCTTCCCAAGCGCCTTCGTGTCCCACATCTTGCCCTCCGCTTCATGGTTCGACACGGCGGCGGATGCCGGCGGCGGCCGATGCATTGCCATCGCGGCCACTGCCGCGCACAATGTAATCGTGCTGAGGAACCATTTTGTACGGTCGCGTCCACCGAGTTCAAAAAACAGATGCATGGCGCTTAGCAGACGAGACCTGCGCCCACCTTCGTTTTGCATAGCCTGCGTTCCTATGTCTCGCTCGTTAACCCTCATGGATGCCAAGAATGGGTAGAAGTTCTCGGTAGTCGGTGATCGTGAAGTCTGGAAAAGTGCCGGGGTAGCTTTTGTCGCCCTGGGGTGAGTTGTACATGACGGTCTTCATTCCCACCTGCTGCGCGCCGTAGATGTCCCGGTGCATGTCGTTACCGATGAACAACGTTTCCTCAGCCGCGACGCCCAATGCTTCCAGCGCCGTGTGGAAGAGCCGCACATCGGGCTTTCGATACCCGTAGTCTCCTGATACGATGATTGGGCAAAAGTAATCCGTTATACCGACCTTATGAAGTTCTGCCAGGGCATACGCGCTCTGTGCGTCGGTGACGATCGCCATGGGAAACCGAGGCCGCAGTTTCTCCAGCACTTCAAGCACATAAGGATAGAGCTGCAGGCGTTTTCGCGAGATTCCCCGATACATTTCCGCCAGGATGAGCGGCAATTGATTCAGCTTCTCGGCAGGTAGGCTCAGGGTAAACTCGCTCTTGTGCTCGTCGATGATCGCGCACCATATTTTCACCGCATCGTACTCCGGATACACTTCGGTGCTTGCCCGCACTTGCTCCTTCATCCGCTGGAAATACAGGTCGCGCAGCGCGTTGCGGGGCAGATCAATGCCCTGGTAGACCAGGAAATGCCGGAGCGAACGATAGATCTCCTCCATCCCCTCATCGGTGAGGATGTCGACCAACGTTCCATTGACATCGAAGGCAATTGCTTTAATATTCATAGTGCGCTCTCAGTAAGATCGAAGCAGCACCTTGGCCTGCTCAATCAGCGTACGGCTATAGGCAGCGGAGACCCAGGCATTGCGTGCTATGCGGAGCAAGGTGAGCCCCATGTAGTAGGGCGTGCGGATCGTGATCGAGCGAAACGCGCTCTCCCGATTGGGAAAATGACAGGCGTACTCCCAGAGAAAGTGGCCGATAAAGGGCTCCGCCCGATACTTATCTCCGGTGGCATTTAAAAAGGCGTGCAGCAGCTCTCCCGCGATACGACCGACATCGAAGACCCGATCGCCGCGCTTCATTCTTTCCAGGTCGATGGCCGCGACGTCCAGGCCGCCTCCGAACAGGAAATTAGCAGGAGTGGCGTCGCCATGCAGCCAGACCTGCTGATCCTGCCACATCGTGGACTGTTGCCGCCATTGGTCCCGCAGCCACCAGAGCTCTTCGGCTTCACGGTCGTCGATCCGGCGGCGGGCCTGTAGCTGGCCGACAAGATGATCTAGATAATCGCAATCTTCCTCGAAATCGACGCCTTCACCGTTCGCTGTTCGGTTATGCTGTGTTGCCAGAAAATAGCCGAGCGCCTTAAGCCGCCAGTAGAGATGAACATGGTTATTGCCATGGATGGCGCCGTCGATTGCGTGACTGAGCGCTTCGCCTGTGTAATGCTCCTGCACCAGCAGGCAATTGAGATCCCGATTAATGCCCAGGGGACGGATGACATGATGGGGGCAGCCCACCAGCCCGTATCCTCGAAGGATCTCCAGGTTCCAATACTCCCGCCCGGCGCGAGCAACCGCGCGTTCATGATCCCATCCAAACGTCGGCCCGTAGAACTTTCCGATTACGCACGCC
>JBBRKX010000242.1:0-7063 GCA_038231675.1 Chthonomonadales bacterium
CCTTAGGAGTGCGTTTCACAAAGCCGGCGAACGCATAATCCTTACGCATTGAATGGCGTATCGCCCTATCCAATTTGCCCCTGCCGGCCTTGAATATAGCGCGAAAAGGGGACAGAATCCGTCCTATTTGGATGCGCATCCCAAAAATAAAGCATTTCCGTACACAAATCAACCAGGCGGGGCCATACAATCCTGGAAATACTCTTTAATCCGTCCCGATGTCCATGGTGGAAATGCCTGACAGGCATTGCGCACGGAGCGGATCTGCCCTATTATGTATGGGAAAGCATTTGTATTGTGGCGATGATTCAGACGGGAGCACATATCGGAAGTTGATTTTCTAAGCTCCTTGCTTGGAGCGCGGTTGGCTTTGAGGACTGCTTGAATGGCCGCATCGTTTTTGACGCGAAGGCAGGCAGATAGGATTTGCATGAAATGAAACAACAATTCGAAGCAACAGAAACGCCCTCAGTACTTTTGCACTTGAATAATGAGGCGACAGGCAAGGATCTTGTCACGCAGCCTCAAGAGGAGACCGTTGAGTCGCTTCTTGAGGTTCTCAGGCTGGAGGCGCCGAAGCGGGCAAAACGCAGGCGCGAGATAATCGTTGGAGGCAGTATCGGATTTGTCTTGTACATCGCTCTCATTTTTATAGATACACTGTACTTCCATGTAATGAGCACTACATTCTATAGTTACATGAGCATTGTCCCCCTCCTGGTGGTTTCCGCCATGGCCGCGACCGAGAGACGGGAAAAACTCGCGAAACAACTCGCGCAGTTTGACGATAAGCGTGCGGTAGGGCCACTGATCGAGGCACTTGGATACCATGACCCCCTTACCGTCAACGCCGCGATAACTGCGCTGACGCGCCTGTTGCCGGAACTGCGTGCTTCAGATCGCTATTTGCTTAACGAGGAACAACGTGCCATTCTGAACAACGTATTGCTAAATGCATCTCGCCTGAAGGCTTCTGCAGTAAAGCCGGAACTGGCCCTGGCGATCCTTAAGGCGCTTGGACAGGTGGGAGATGCTGCGGCGTTGCCTGCGGTGGAAAAAGTGGCGAATGGGGGAGGAATAGGCAAAAAGCCGGCCGTTCGCCTGGCAGCTGCGGAGTGACTGCCGTTTCTTCAGGAAGCCGCGCGGAACGAAGCGGCGCAAAGAATGCTGCTCCGCGCATCAGTCCCCGGCGCTTCGCCGGAGGCGTTGCTGAGGCCCGCGACTTCCGGGCCGGATGACCCGGCGGATCAACTTTTGCGGGCGACGAGGTCGGATGCGAACGATTGAGATATTAACGTGATCGTCGCATTGTTGACGTCAACACCCCACCGACGAACCTGATTGTGAACATTTTAATTGCCCGCAAGTTTGAGCGCAATGCGGTTTCTCGCTGTATCCGTTGGAAGGATCCCTTGTCATTGGAACAACAGTTCAAGGAAGCGGAGACGCCGCCGGTCCTTGTCAACCGAAATAACGAAGTGGCCGCTTCGAAACCGGTCACGCGGCCGGATCAGCAGAAGGTCGAGGATCTTCTAGAGGCGCTTAAGCGCGCTAAGCCGAAGTGGAAGACGCGTTGCACCAGTGTGGTGAGTGCTGGGGTGAATGCTATGATTGCTCCAACAGTATGGGCATCTTGTACTGCACACGGGATGGGTTTTTGCGTCAGTGCTTTGGTTACCACAGGGATTTATGCCGGTTTAGCAAGTGCAGTGGAGCGCGCTATTACCGGCCGCGATAGGCGATTGGCGAAACAATTGGCGCAGTACGATGACAAGCGTGCGGTCGGACCTCTGCTGGAAGCACTCCGGTATGATAACTCCTCAACGGTCAATGCGGCCACGGTCGCCTTGATTCGCTTGCTGCCCCAGTTGCGCGCCTCGGATCGACATCTCCTGACCGCCGAACACCGTTCCTTCATGAACGGACTGTTGGGGGCAAGTGTCCTGCTCGGGCCACCCAAAGCACCCGCGCTGATTCTGGCAATGCTGAAAGCGCTTGGGCAAGTAGGGGATAGCGGGGCGATTGGTGTGGTCGAAAAGCTGGCGAATGGGGGAGGGACTGGAAAGAATCCCGCCGTTCAACAGGCTGCCGTGGAATGCCTGCCATTTTTAGAGGAGGTCGCGCGGCAGGAAGAGGCGCATCGTATCCTGCTTCGTGCATCGGCGTCCAATGCATTTCCGGGGGCGCTGCTCCGGCCTGCAACGGACGCACCCGAGCACCATGCCGATCAACTACTGCGGGCGCAAATGCCGAATGCAGAAGGTCGATCGTCTGACTTCTTTCCATCAAACTAACCGACGGGACCGGTTCCCTGTCACTTCACGAGGTAATCACTCAACGTTTTAAGAAGCCGCCTGTGCCTCTCCCGCGAAATAACGCCGATTGAGCCAGGAATTCTGTTGTTCGGCAATACCGCCAGAAAGCTAAGCCGAATAAGCGATGCGGATTTCAGTCCGCTGGCGGCAAAGTCCACATCGGAGGTAGATAGGATGTCGTCGAAACCTTCTACTTTCTGGTGCAGTTGCGTACTAACTCCACAAACGAGCAAGTCTCCGTATGGGGGCAATTCGCGCAGGAAAATTGCCGGACGGTTTTTAGTGGTTCCATCTGCCTGAGGAACGGGCGTGAGGATGACGTCACCTTCCTTCATAATTCGGGTTTGCCTCCAGTATAGAATCGAGCAAGTATCCCTCTTCCATATCGCCATATGCATCGGTCAGCCTTTGGACGGGAAGACGCAGCCAATCCTCATGCGCATCATCCTCTTGAGGCAGCACCATGACGAGCAATTTTGTATCTGGTTCCAGTGGGTAGGGTGCATCCAGCAGAATTTGTTTGCCATCGAAATGGGCAGGCAGAGAAACCATAATCATAATTTTACCTTCAGAAATGAGAGGAAACAAGGACGTTCCGCGCTTCGATCCATTATACACTTGAACGCGACAAAGTCACAAATGGTAGGAGACTTCGATCGTGTAACAGGATATGCAGGGCTCTTCAAATGGCTGACCTCCTGGGTTCAGGAGGCAGTAAGGATCTGGTCGGAAGGCAACAACAGTTTGATAAAATGGAGACGGCGCCAGTCCTTGCGAAACTGAGCAATGAAGCAGCCGCTTCGGAGCCTGAACAGCAGGCGGTCGAAAATCTTCTGCTGGAATGTAAGCGCATAAATCCAAACTGGCGGAGACGCCACAGCGAATTCATGTGTTGGGATACTTCCATGTTTTACGACTATTGTAGTAAACATATTCTATGCTCACGGTTTTAATCTTGGTCTTTCTTTCCTTTTTAATATATTAATTGGTATCGTAATAGCGACATCGATTGATATTGCCATGACGCGCTGTGGCCGCGATAGTAAGTTGGCCCGACGTCTGTCCAGGTATAGTGACAAGCGTGCAGTCGGACCGCTGCTGGCTGCGGCGCGGTATGATGATATTCGGACCGCCAGGGCGGTCACGAGCGCCTTGCTTCGCTTGCTGCCCCAGTTGCGCGCCTCGGATCGACATCTTCAGTACTTTTGCACTTGAATAATGAGGCGACAGGCAAGGATCTTGTCGCGCAGCCTCAAGAGGAGACCGTTGAGTCGCTTCTTGAGGCTCTGAGGAATAGGAAAAAACCGGCCGTTCGCCTGGCTGCTGCGGAGTGTCTGCCATTTCTTCAGGCGGTATACTGCAGAAAATCAGAGTGCGGTAATTGGGCGGAAAGGAGTAGAAAACAATGGCGGCTGAGAAATTGGGCAGTCCTTTCGTCGGCAAGCCGATGCTTGCGGACAAGGCTATATTGCGTCAGATATTAGAGCCTATCCCAGTAGGCGTCTTTTCGAGATCAAGAGCTGCCCAATTGGGATAGGCTCTTAGAGGCGCAGGATCGTCAGAACGGGTTTGTTGTTGACCTGACCGCGACACCGAAAAAGGCTCGCGAACTGATGATGGCACAGGGCATCTGTCCGGAGGATAATGCCTTCTCTTGTGAAATTCGACGGATGCGAGAGGGAGAGTAGTTGCGAATGGTCGTCCTGCTTTGGGACGCCAGTGCGCTCGCGAAACGGTATGCATCCCATCCTTTGCACCTGACAGCGGCATAACGTTTCTACTGGTCGCAGCGAATGAACGGTTGGTACGCACCGCGAATGCGGAGGGACTTCGGGCGGTCAATCCGGAGATGATACCTGCAGTTGACGTACCCGCCTATCTGGATTCGCTTTAGACTGCGTGCTTCGTCAGCGGAAGCATTGTTCAAGTCTTTCGACACTGGTACGCATTCTCGTATGTGGGAACTCCCTTGCTACCGGAAAGTGAAACATGACAAAGTGCAGACAAAATAAGTTCTTGACGATGTGCTCGATACTTGGGATGGCTGCCTGTCCCCTTTGTGTGTTGGGACAAGGGCACGAACGGAGACCATCTCCAACGCGGAACATTCGACATGAGACCGATGATTATATCCATGTCCTGAGTCCTATGCAACTGGGCTGTGAAGCCCCAGGAATACGTCTCGATCTTGTAACGAGCGGAATGATAGGTGAGCCTGAGGAAGCCTGGGAACACATCCGTCTGACTGAAGGCAGTAAATCGCTCCTGCTGAAACAACGGAATGATCTGCGTCATTCCGTCCGTATCGCGGATGGCCAGACTGCCTTGCGCTATGTCCGTCTCCTCACTTCCCCGGAAACCTGGTTCCTATGGAAGAATGGAAAGCTGGCCGTGGAGATTCTAGAAGCTGACGCCGCCTCGAAGCTTCCCAACTTCGGCTTGAGGCGTCTGCCAGCTACCCTTACCTCAACAGTTAGTATGGACGGTATCAAAGGTGGTTCTCAAAGAATTATCCTGGGTGTACAACCCAGGGGACCATAAGGTGCGGATGATCCGTGATACCTACAAGCATGGGGAAGACAAGTATAAGGTGCTCAAGACGATGAACCGTCCCGACTTCGCTATTCTTGGCACCGGAATGATGGGCATTTTAACGCACAAAGCCTTTCATGCCGGAAACTTCTCTCCTCCTTCCATCCTGCCTGTCAATGGCGGATTTCAGATCACGCGCTGGCTGTTTGTCGAGAACTATAGCTCAAAGAAAAAGAAGGAGAGCGTACAGCAGGTACAGGAATTTATAGGTATGGAAGGTGAGTATCGTCAGACTATCCTGAAAACGATCTCTCCCCCTCCTTCGCTGCCGAACACCGATTTTTATGTTCCCAAGTTTGAGTAACTGTCTCCCGCTTTACAGGGGTGCGCCTCTACTCCACGGGCTTTGATTGCGGCTTCTCCGACCGGTCGAACCAGACATAGAAGGTGGGCAGCAGGAACCAGGCCAGCGGGCGCGATAAGGCGATGCCTCCGATGACGACTGCGGCGAGAGGGCGCTCCACGGTTGCCCCTATTCCGGAGGTCGCCAGAAACGGAATAAGCGCCAGGACTCCGATCAGAGCGCTCAGGAGCTCCGGGCGAAGCCGCTCCACGGCCCCACGCACGGCCGCTTCCCGGGCGGAAAGGCCCGTATCCCTCCACCGATTAATGAAGGAGACCATGATCGTTCCGTTCTGGACCTCGGTGCCGAAGTTGGCGATGTAACCGATGATCGCCGGAACAGAGATGGGAAGTCCCAGGAACAGCAACAGCACCGTGCCGCCGATGACCGCCAGCGGAATAGTCGTCAGAACGACCAGCGAGTCGCGCAGGGAGTTGAAACAGGCATAGACAAGGACGAAGATCAGCAGCAGAGAGACCGGAACCGCCCAGAACAGCGTGTTCAGCGCGTGCTGCAGCTCTTCGACCGCCCCGCCCCAGGCGAGCGTATAGCCGGGCGGGAGCAGCACATCGCGCGCAATCGCCTTCTTGGCGTCCTCCACGATACTTCCCACCGATCTGCCCTGTACGTCCGCCAGGACCGCCACCCGTCTGCGCGCATCGACCCGGCCGATCTCCGCCAGGCCCTGTCCAACCTCCACGGTCGCCAGCGCGCTGAGAGGGATCTTCTGGCCGGTGGACGAGGTGACGAGGAGATTGCGGATAACCTCGATGTTTTTGCGATACTGCGGGAGCACCCGTACCTGAATCGCAAACTGGCGCTCCCCCTGGTAGAGCGTGGCCGCCTGGGAGCCTCCGATTGCCGACTGCACCACATCCATGACATCCGCCACATTGATCCCGTACCGGGCGATGGCTTTGCGGTCGGGAACGATGTCGAGGTCATCGATGCCGGTAATCGGTTCCACGGCGACATCCGCCGCCCCGGGCACCTTTTTGAGGGTGGCCGCGATCCGGTCGGCCGTCGCCAGAAGAACACGGGTATCGTCTCCGCTTACAAAAACGGCAATCGGCGTATTGAACCCCGAGATCAGCTCGTCGTTGCGCATTTCGAGCTCCTGCGAGAACTCGAATTCCACCCCTGGAAACCGGGTGAGACTTCGGCGCATCTGCGCTTCGAGCTCGGCTTTGCCATGGGCGCCCACCCACTGACCGGGCGGCTTGAGGGGTACGGAAATCTCGCAGTTGCTCACCGATTCCGGATCGCCTCCCAGCGAGGCGCGCCCCGTATAGGCGATCGCGTGTTCGACATTCGGGTTGGCAAGGATAATTCTCTCCAACTGTTGGGAGATAGCGGTGGCGGCCTCCAACGAGATACTCGTGGGCAACGTGGCGCGAATCCGGAAATTATTCTCATCGAGGCTGGGAAGGAACTCGGAACCTGTCAACGAGAAGAGCCAGAGGCTCATCGCGGTCAATCCCAGCCAGAGGGCGGTGATATACCATGGCCGTTGCACCGAACCGTTCAGGTTCCGTTCGTAGGCCCGACGCAGCCAGCGCACCAGCCGATTGGGCGGCGCGGGATGGTCTGTTTTCAGCAGCACCGCGCAGAGGGCCGGCGCGATGACAAACGCCATCAGCACCGAACCGACCATCGAGAATATAATCGTGAGCGCCAGGGGAACGAACAGACGGCCTTCGATCCCTTGAAGCGCCAGCAGCGGAATAAAGGCGGCAATGACGATCAGGATAGCGAAGAAGACAGGCCGGCCGATCTGCTGCGCGCCACGTAAAATGGCATGGTCAAAGGATTC
>JBBRKX010000243.1:0-7043 GCA_038231675.1 Chthonomonadales bacterium
ATGGGGGGTGAAGATTTCGACCCGGCAGCCGGAACAGGTGTCGTCTCCACTTTCACGGGTTCCCGTTCTACCTGCCGGCGTACAGGAGTGGGTGGCGTGGACGGGGCCGTCGTCGTCATCCGGGGCGGGGTTTCAATCGTCGCTGTGGGGCGAATATCGGTTGGAGTTACGGTCTCGGGAGCGCCCGCGATCGTCGCGCCCAACGCATCGCCACACTGCCAGCACGCGTCCTGTTCGGTAACATCCTGGTTGCTTGCGCCGCAATGCGGGCATTTGATCTTCGCCATGAGACTCCCCACCAATATAAACGACGCAGCGCCTGCGATCGTAGACGAAAATTCTTTCAGTTAGTTCAAAAATTTGTAGAAGGATCGTTAGGATCTCGCGGTCGGGCCGCCCCTATTTCTATATATGAGCGTGTGCTCGGCCTCTTGCGTCTTGCCAAGGATAGCACGATAAAAAGCGTCTGTCAATACGTCACTGTAAGTTCCTGCCGGGCCGCTTGACAAGGATCAGACGCACGGATATAATATATTTTAGGGTAAAGTGTACTTTGAAGGGTCCCGCTAAAGAAGGCTCTCCCTGTTTCCCATATGGCGCACATGGAAGTCCGTTTCACTGTCTAATGGATTAATACCAGGTTCCGGAGGCACAGCTTAGATGTTGCCGTTGGACGCCCGCAAAATTCGAATTCTGCGAGCCATCGTTAAAGACTACGTTTCCACTACTAAACCGGTCGGGTCTGAACGTCTCATCGAATTGTACCAACTCGACTGCAAATCCGCCACCGTGCGCAATGAAATGGCGGAAATGGCCGAGATGGGTTATCTGGCGCAACCGCACACTTCTTCCGGCCGCATCCCCACCGACAGAGGATATCGTTTCTACGTCGATTCCCTGATGGACCCTCCCGGCGCACTGGACGCGGAGGAGATGCAGGGCGCATCCGCAGAAAGCCGGCGGAAACAGTACGAGATCGAAGAGATCATTACGCAGACATGCCGCGTTCTATCCGGGCTGACTTCCTGCGCCTCGCTCGCCACGGATCCTTCCACGGACGCCACTAAGCTTCAGCGCGCCTACCTTACCCATGCGAGCCCACGGCATGTGCTGCTCGTCACCCTGCTATCCACGGGGCATGTGGAGCACCGTCTGGTGGAAGTGGGTGGCGCGCCGACCGATAGCGCGCTGATCAGTGTTTCGAACTACATCAACTCTTTTGTGGCGGGCAAAGACCTGGATAAGATCGGTCGTGCCGCCCTTCCGGAAGCGACGCCAAGGGCGGTCGGCAATGGGCCCATCGTGGGAAAAATATTTGCGGCGGTCGCGCAGGTGGCGAAACAATTATCGGAGCGCCGTATCTATTGGGAGGGCACAAACCAACTGCTCCGCCAGCCTGAATTCCAGGATGTGCAGCGATTGGAGAACCTGCTTGCGACCCTTGAACAGCGGAGCGCCCTTTATGAAATGCTGCGTTGCACCTTGCTCGGCCGGGATCGAACCATCATCATCGGCATGGAAAACAGCGTGGCAGCCATGCAAAACTGTAGCGTCGTCACGACGTCGTACAGTATTGGCGACCGGCCGGCGGGCTATCTCGGCGTCATAGGGCCCACACGCATGAATTATGACCGCGCCGTGGCGTCCGTAGGACTCATGGCGCACAACCTGTCGCAGATGCTGACCAATCTGAGCCTTGCATAAGCGAACACACATAGAGACCTATAAATACTTTAGAAAATCCGTGTAGGCATGCTTTCGGCGGCCGATCGAGGCGCGGGCGCAACTCCAGCGCCGCACCGCCTGCGCGATGGTCGCCGAAATTGCGTCCCTGCCTTGAAGAGGAGCTTGAAAACGATGCAACGTAAAATAGAGATAACGACGGATGAACCCCTGAGCGCGGAGGGAGCGCCCGCAGTCGCTCCCGATGGGACGCCGCCGGACCTTGGCGACCATGTCAATCCCTCGGATCCTGCTTCCGAAAGCGCGGGAAATGCCGGCGACAGTTCGACCAAACCCTTCGGAAACGGGTCCGGCGCATCGGACTATATCACCGCGCTTCAGGCGGATCTGGAAGAAGCGCGCCGTCTTAGGGAAGAGGCCGATAAGCGTCTCATCTATACCCAGGCCGAGTTTCAGAACTTCCGACGCCGGAAAGAGGAAGAGAGCAAGGACCTTCAAAAGTTTGGGAACAGCGAAATGATCCAGGCGCTCTTTCCGATTATCGACAACTTCGAGCGCGCCCTGAGCGCCGCAGAAAAGACGAAGAACTTCGATGCGCTGATCGGCGGCGTATCCGGCACTCTGAAGCAACTGCAGGCCTTCCTGTCTAAAGCGGGGGTCACTCCGATCGAGGCGATCGGCAAGGAGTTCGACCCGAATTTCCATGAGGCGATCGGGCATACCGAAGCCAGCGAGTATGCGGCGAACACGGTGGCCGAAGAGGTGCAGCGCGGCTATATCATGCATGACCGTGTTCTCCGCCCGACGCTGGTAAAGGTATCGAACGGCTAATATGTCCACAGAAAGACTGTTTGGAACGGATGGTGTTCGCGGCGTCGCGAACGTAGGATTGACGGCGAAGTTTGCGCTGGAACTAGGGGCGGCAGCCGGCCATTGGGTGCTCGGGCACGCGGCTAAAGGCGCCCGGCCGGTTGTTTTCGTGGGCCGAGATACGCGGCTTTCCGGAGATATGCTGGAGGCGGCGATCGCGGCGGGCCTGGCGTCCGCCGGTGTCGACGTCATTAATATCGGCGTTGTGCCGACCCCCGCCGTGGCTCAGATCGTGCTCGCGCGCGGCGGCGCGGCCGGGGTCGTGATCTCCGCGTCGCATAACCCGTTCGAAGACAACGGAATCAAGTTCTTTGGGCCGAACGGCAAAAAGCTGCCGGATGAAGTCGAGGACGACATCGAGGCGATCCTCAACTCCCTGGACACGCTTCACTATCCTACCGGCGGCGGCATAGGCCGCGTGATGGAGACCTGCGAGCCGGTCATCGAGTACGTTTCGCGTGTCGAGGCAACCGTGAAGAACGCGGCATCCCGGCCGCTCACGGGGCTCCGATTGGTGATGGATTGTGCGAACGGCGCGGCTTATGAACTCGCTCCTCGGATCGTGCGGGACCTGGGAGCCGAGGTGATTTTGCTGCATGCCGAGCCCGACGGCGTCAATATCAACGTCCAATGCGGCTCCACAAAACCCCAGGAGATGGCCGCGAAGGTAATAGAAGTGGGCGCTTCTGCGGGCCTCGCCTTTGATGGGGATGCGGATCGCGTCATGCTCGCGGACGAAAAGGGCGCAATCGTGGACGGCGACCGTATGATGGCCATCATCGCCCTGCACCTTCAGGAGCAAAACAAGCTGCCCGGTGAGACCGTGGTCGCCACCATCATGAGTAATGTCGGCCTGGAGCAGGCCCTCGCGGCGCGTGGCATTCGCCTGCACCGCACGGATGTGGGCGACCGGTATGTCGCTCAAGCCATGGATGAACTGGGCGCGGCGGTGGGAGGCGAGCAGAGCGGGCATATCCTGCTGCCGAACATCACGCCGACGGGAGATGGCCTGGCCACGGCGCTGCAGGTGCTGGAGGTCATGCACGAGACCGGCAAACCCCTCTCGGAACTTGCGGGGGTGATGACTTCGGGCCCTCAACTGCTCAAAAGCATTCGAGTCAAGTCCAAAAAAGGTTGGAAAGAGGATGTCGACATTCAGAACGCCATCCATGAAGGCCAGGAAAAGCTGGGAAGCGCGGAGTGGCTTTCGGTGCGGGCGTCCGGCACCGAGCCGTTGATCCGAGTGATGGCTCAGGGGCTGGACAAGGAGACGGTGGATGCGGTGGTGCATGCGATCTGTGCGGTCGTCGAGCGGAAACTTGGCGGGAACTGAGAAGGCTTTAATCATGCGAAAACGCGGCATGCTCACCTACGTTTGCGCCATCCTGCTGGCTCTGGGCAGTGTAGGCGTTTCTTGCGCCGCCCCGCGCGACGTTACCCACGCCGATAGTATTCCACTCAACACTATCCATGTCGACAAAGATGTGGCTTATGGCACGGTGGGGAACGCCAGTCTGCTCCTGGATGTGTTCCAGCCGGCCGCGTCTGCGGCGAAGCGGCCCGCGATCGTCCTGATCCATGGGGGTGGCTTCATATTTGGAGACAAAACCTTTTATGGGCCCATGGGGCGCGAACTTGCGGGGAAAGGCTATGTCGTCTTTTCCATCAACTATCGGCTCGCCCCGGTATTTCGATATCCCGCGCAATTGGATGATGCGCAACGGGCCGTCCGCTGGATTCGGGCGCATGCGGAAACGTATCACGTCGATCCCGACCGTATCGGGGCGCTAGGGGACTCCGCAGGCGGATACCTCGTGTCGATGCTTGGATTGCGCGATACGCGCAATAATGAAGATCCGGCGCTCGCGTCTTTTAGCAGCCGCGTGCAGTGCGTTGTGGATTTTTACGGGCCCAGCGACTTTACATTGCCCGTGGACGCGCCCGGCGTCAGCCCGCAGGCAATTGAACTCTTAAAGGCCTTCTTTGGAAAGACGCAGGCGCAAGCGCCGGATCTGTACCGGGAAGGCTCGCCGATCCGCTACGTGACGAAGCAAGCGCCGCCGTTCCTGATCGTGCATGGCACTGCCGATACCCTCGTGCCACCCGACCAGTCCACGCGCCTCTGCGACGCGCTCAAGGCGGCGGGCGCAAACGTCACTCTCTCTCTCTTCTATAAGTATCCGCATGGATTTCTTACGCCTTCGGATCCTAAGGCGGCCGGCGCACTTGCGGACGAGTTTTTTTTGCGATTGTTGAAGCCGTAGAAGGTGCGTGATCGTAGTAACCGAGGATATCCTTGCATCCTTAGTAACAGACTTTACTTTCCCAAGAGGATAGGTTCGATTTTGGGAACGACTCGTTTGTGATAAACAGTACAAAGTATAGGCAACGGCAGTTCGACGGCGCACCGGGAGATTACCATGAAATGTGAAATCGGAGCAAACAGGAGCTTGAAGCGCGGCATGATGGCCTTTGGGGCCGCCGCGCTCGCTTTGACGTGTCTGGGCAGTGGCGACGCGCGGGCAGGCGCGACCGCAAAGCAGAGACCGGCGAATACGCTTGCGACGGTTTCCTTTTCGGATATCAAGGGCGCGAACCACAGCGGGGAAGCGATCGAATCGCACAAGGCCAGCGTGTTTCTCTTCCTTTCCAGCCAGTGCCCGGTCAGTAACGTCTATACGCCGCGCTTTATCGACCTCGCCTCGAAATACGGTAAGCAGGACGTCCAGGTGTTCGGCATCTACTCCGACCGACAGGAAAGCCTGGCCGATGTCACAAAGCACGCGAGCGAGCGAGGGCTTACGTTCCCGGTGGTAAAGGACGCGAAAAACGTCCTGGCCGATCGCCTTGGCGCGTCGATGACCCCGGAAGCGATCCTCGTGGATGCGAAAGGGCATGTACGTTATCGAGGCCGCGTGGATGACAACTCCGTCGCCACGCGCGTCACCAGCCACGATCTAGTGGACGCCCTGAACGCCGTTCTCGCGGGAAACGCCGTGGCGCATCCGGAAATGCTCGGCATCGGTTGCGCGATCCGACGCACCGCGCCGGTCGCCGTAGCCCACTCAAGCGCTCCGACCTACTCCGGCGCCGTTGCGGCAATCCTGCGCAGTAAATGCGAAAGCTGCCATCGTGCGGGCGAGGTTGCGCCGTTCTCGCTGCAAACGTATCAGCAGGCGAGCGCCTGGGCCGCGGACATCAAGAAGTATACGCAGAACCAGCAGATGCCGCCGTGGAAGCCGTCGGAGGGCTACGGCGCGTTTAGAGATGTGCAGGCGCACGTCCTATCGGATCAGCAGCGGACGACCCTCGCAAAGTGGGTGGATGCCGGCGCGCCACTGGGCGATGCAAAGCAAACGCCTCCGCCCGCGAAGTTTACACAGGGATGGAAGCTGGGCGAGCCCGACGCAATCCTGATGCCCGACAAGCCGTACCATGTCGCGGCGAGCGGCGAGGATGTCTATCGCAACTTTATCGTCAAGACCAATTTCCCGGAAGATCGCTATATCAGCGCCGTGGAGATCCGCGTAGGCAACTCCGCTGTAGTTCACCATGTGATCAACTACGTCGACGCGATGCACCAGGCGGACAAGCTGGAAGGCAAGGATAACGACGGTCAGCCGGGCTTTACCGGCACCGGCCCGGGATTCCTCCCTTCCGGTTTCTTGAGCGGGTGGGCGCCCGGCAACGATCCGTACTTTCAGCCGGACGGCGTCGCCTGGAAACTGCCGAAGGGCGCCTCGATCGTAATGCAGGTGCATTACCATAAGGATGGAAAGCCGGAGACGGATCTGACGAAGGTCGGACTGCACTTTGCGCGCACGACGGTAGACAAAGAAGTAGCCGCTACCTTTGCGATTAACTTCCTGCTGCACATTCCCGCAGGAGAGCCGAATTACGAGACCCGTGCGACCACCACGGTCGAAGAGGATAGTCACCTGCTCGCGGTGACGCCGCACATGCACCTTCTTGGCCGTAACATGAAGGTCTGGGCCACGCTGCCGGACGGCACCGAAAAGCCCCTGGTCTGGATCAAGGACTGGGACTTCAACTGGCAGATGACCTATTTCCTCCAGGAGCCGATTGCGCTCCCGAAGGGATCCAAACTGCATTTGATCGCCGATTACGATAATTCGCCGCGCAACAAGCGTAATCCAAACATCGCCAGTCCTCGGGATGTGACCTGGGGCGAGCAGACGACCGATGAAATGTGCATCGCATTCTTTACGGTGACGAAGGATAGCGAGCATCTTGCGGCAAAGCCAGTCGCCTTGCCCTTGCGTTCCGCAAGCGCCCGACCGTAACCACCGTCACTTCGCCCAGGAGATAATGGCTCGGCTCCTTTAGCATAAAGTTCTGTATTCAAATGGAACGATTCCGCACACGCTGAATCGTTCCATTTGACGTTTAGTCCCCCCCACCTGGACCGGTGATGCGCTCCTCTCCCACTGCGCATGGCTGTAAGACTAAGCTTGGATTTTGCCGGCCGA
>JBBRKX010000244.1:0-7029 GCA_038231675.1 Chthonomonadales bacterium
ACGACGCCCTGAGCAGTTTCGGTTCAGCGAGCTACTATGCCCAATCGATGCTCGCGAAGAAGCGCGGCGACAGGGTTCTGGTGTCTGCGCTTCAAGAAGCCCCGGGAGCGCCGGAGAGAGCGCCCGCTTCGCACGGCGGGATCGGGGTAGGCGTCTGGCACACCCAGGCAGAGTATACCGATATCACCGTAACCGGGGCCGACGGCCGCTCGCTCCTGAATGTCGCCCCTCCTCGAGACCTCAAAGGCTGGCAGACGACCGGCGGCAAGTGGGAAGGAACGGAGAAGGCGATCCATCCCGCCGATGGGGATTCCGAGTCGTGGGCCATGACCGGCGATCCGAACTGGACCGACTACACGATCCGGCTAAAGGCACGCAAGCAGAGCGGACGCGAAGGATTTATCGTTCTGTTTCACTCCCAAGACGGCAGTAACTACCGCTGGTGGAATGTGGGAGGCTGGGGCAATACACTGGCGCGCTGCGAAGCCGCTAAGAACGGTGACCGTGCCGCTTACGGAGCCGGAATGCCGTTTGTGGTCGAAACGGGCCGCTGGTACGACCTGCGTCTGGAGGTTACTGAAAACCGTGTCCGCGGGTTTGTCGATGGCAAACTCGTGACGGACACGATGCAAGAACCGACGGCTGCGCCGCTTTTGGTCATCGCCTCGGCAACTTACGCGACCGCCGACCATACGGTCCTCGTCAAGGTCGTCAATCCCGGCAGCGATCCAGTAGATATGGCGATCCGTGTTCGCGGCGTTGGCAAGGTCGATCCCAAGGGAACGGCGATCGTTCTGACGGGCGACCCAAACGCAGTGAATACCGTCGAACATCCGACAAATATCGCGCCCAAGCCGGAGGCGATCATGAACGCTTCGGAGTCGTTCCACCGAACTTTCCCTCCGCATTCGTTCACGATTCTTCGGCTCAACGTGAAACTGTAATAGCCTACGCTGTTCCGAAATGGGGATTGGGAGGCTCAAAGGACCGCTGGTCACAGGAGTTCGGAATTCGATGAACACATTTAAGCTACTACAACTTGCCTGGCTGCTTCCGCTATTGGCCGTCGGCGCTGCGTCACCCGGTGTTCCCGCGCGCGCAGCCGCGCCTGAGGATGCTGCACAGAATCCGGTTATCTGGGCGGATGTGCCCGACCTTTCGATGATCCGTGTCGGCAATATCTACTATATGAGCAGCACCACCATGCACATGAATCCCGGCGTGCCGATTATGAAGTCCCGAGACCTTGTGAACTGGCAGTTGGTAAACTACGCTTACGACACCCTGGACGATATAGATGAACTGGCGCTCCGGAACGGCAAAAACGATTACGGTCGAGGATCGTGGGCCAGCAGTCTGAGACATCACAACGGCGCATACTACGTCTCCACTTTCTGCAGCGTCACTCACAAGACCTATGTCTTCAAAACGCGAGACATCGAAAAAGGACCGTGGACACGTTCCTCCTTCACCCCTGCTCTGCACGATCACTCCCTTTTCTTCGACGACGATGGGCGCGTCTATATGGCGACCGGTAGCGGCAGCATCAAGCTGATCGAACTCACTTCGGATGCGACTGGGATCAAGCCTGACGGCGTGAATGAAGTGATTATTCCCAATGCCAGCCTTGTGGCCGGCCCAAACGTCGGCCTCCAGGCGGAAGGTTCGCAGCTCTTCAAAATCAAAGGGAAATATTACCTTTTCTCCATCACGTGGCCAAGGGGAGGCATGCGCACCGAACTGGTTTTTCGAGCGGACAAGATCACCGGCCCCTATGAAGGAAGAGTAGCTCTCCGCGATCAGGGGGTGGCGCAGGGTGGCCTCATCGACACGCCGGACGGCAAATGGTATGCCTATCTTTTTCAGGACCACGGAGCAGTCGGCCGTACCCCTTTCCTCGTGCCTGTAAAGTGGGAAGACGACTGGCCTATGCTTGGGACGGACGGCAAGGCTCCTCATGCTCTGGAAATTGCTGCCGGCAAAGGAGTTATTCCTGGCATCGTCGCCTCCGATGAGTTCGACCGACCAGCCCCCTTGAGGGCGGATCTGAAAAAGGCAGATCACGGCGAGAACGACTACCTTCGCGCCGCTTTCCCGCTCGCCTGGCAGTGGAACCACAACCCGGACAATCGCTTCTGGTCTCTAACGGATCGTCCCGGATGGCTGCGCCTGACGACCGGGCGCGTGGATGCCACTCTGGTAGACGCCAGAAATACGCTGACCCAGCGGATGTTCGGCCCGCACTGTTCCGGCAGCATCTCCCTGGATGTAAGCAACATGAAAGACGGCGACATCGCCGGTCTTGCCGCCTTCCAGAAAAATTACGGATTAGTTGCAGTGAAGATGGCAGGGAACTCGCGCTCTATCGTAACGGTAAATGCAGCGTCCGGAATGCCGGTCGAAGCAGATCCGGTTCCACTCGATCAGACGACCGTGTATCTCAAAGTCGAAGCGGATTTCGAAAATCGAATGGACCTCGCCCATTTCTATTATAGCCTGGACGGTAGGGCATGGAAGCCAATCGGCGCTCCTCTGAAGATGACCTATACGCTTCCCCATTTCATGGGGTATCGGTTTGCGCTGTTCAACTTTGCGACAAAGGCGGCGGGAGGTTCGGTGGACTTCGATTATTTCCGCGTCACGGCCGGTGAAGAAAGGTGATTCGAATGAAAAGTGTGTTCCTGGTGCTCGCTGCGCTGCTCTGCTTGAACATGAATGCCCATGCACAGGACAAAAACTTCTTCATTTTTCTGTCCTTTGGGCAGTCGAATATGGAGGGCTATCCAGGAATCGAAGAGCAGGATAAGGGAACTGTCGATAGGCGGTTCCAGGTCCTGGCTGCGGTTGATTTTCCCCATAATAAGAGAGAAATGGGGCATTGGTATACGGCCGTTCCTCCGCTGGCGCGTCCCGGGAATGGCCTTGGACCATCCGACTACTTTGGCCGAACGATGGTTGCCCATCTTCCGGCCAACATTTTCCTTGCTGGGTTACCAAAATGGAGTAAAGGATCCATCCGGCAGTCCCTAACCTAGACTTTATCCATTTGGATGGGAGAGTGTTTGGACAATTTCTCGGAGCGACCAGACGCCGGACTTCCACGGGTTGACTTTTGTCGCTGACTTATGCTAGCATCTTTGTGAAATTACTCGAGCAACGTCCTTTTAAGATGGTCCGGTGAGGCTGGCAAGGGACGGCATGGGTTACGATAGTTGCTACGACGGGAGCCGTGTCTCCTGGAGGTTGCAGCAGGTCGTCTCCTGTACCTGTCAAACGCCTCGCCGGTCGGCTTACCTGGAGCCCCGTGAGGCGTTTTTGATGTTTGGCGGACGATGGGAGTGCGGAATGGCGAGCGAGAACACAGCGGGCGGAGCGGAAACCCAGCCTTATACAGAGGTGGCCGTGATGGAGGCGGATGATATCCGTCGTGCCCTCACTCGTATCGCGCATGAGATCGTGGAGAAAAACCAGGGGGTTCGGGATCTGGTGCTCGTGGGGATTCTCACGCGTGGCGCACCGCTTGCGGACCGTCTTGCAGAGGTTCTTCAGCAGATTGAAAATGTGGAAGTTCCTGTTGGCAAACTCGACATTGGCCTCTACCGAGACGATTACGCCGCGCATCCTGCTGGCCGCCCCGCGCCGGTTCCTACCGCCATCCCTTTCGATGTGACGGGGAAGCGAATCATTCTCGTGGACGAAGTCGTTTTCACTGGCAGGACGGTGCGGGCCGCCCTGACGGCTCTCCTGGATCTGGGTCGTCCGTCCGCTATTCAACTTGCGGTGCTGGTGGATCGCGGTCATCGCGAACTCCCCATTCGACCGGATTTTGTCGGTAAAAACGTCCCTACCGCACGCCACGAATATGTTCAGGTGCATGTGCGTGAGGTGGACGGAGAAGATCGTGTGTTGATACAAAAACCGGAGGAGCGGCGATGAAGCATCTGCTCTCTCTGCGTGAAACGTCCCGGGAAGATATTCTTTACCTTCTTGACACGGCAGTGGCGTTTCGAGAGATCCTCGCCCGGCCGGTGAAAAAAGTGCCGACTTTGCGGGGCCGGGCGATGGTGACGCTGTTTTACGAGAACTCTACGCGAACCCGCACGAGCTTTGAGATGGCGGCAAAGATTATGAGCGCCGAGGCGATCAACATCGCGGTCGCGCAGTCTTCGGTAGCCAAGGGGGAGAGCCTGAAGGATACGTTGCTTACCGTGCAGGCGCTCAAAGCGGACTGCATCGTATTGCGGCATTCGGCGTCCGGGGCGGCGCAATTCGCGGCCGATCACCTTGGCATCCCCGTTATCAACGCAGGCGATGGCCGGCACGAGCATCCGACCCAGGGGTTGCTCGACATGCTGACGATACGACACCATAAAGGCGATCTGCAGGGACTGACCGTCGCGATCGTAGGCGATATTCTGCATAGCCGGGTTGCAAGGTCAAACTTATGGGGGCTTACGCGTATGGGCGCAAATGTACGCTTCGTCGGGCCCAGGACTCTTCTTCCACCGGACGCCGATAAGCTTCCCGTCCAGATTTTTGACGATCTTCGCGCCGGGCTGGAAGGCGCGGATGTCGTCAACGTGCTTCGCCTCCAGACCGAGCGCATGGAAAAAGGATTGCTTCCTTCCCTGCGCGAATACTCGCGTCTTTTCGGCGTATCGGTCAAGAGCTTGAAGGCGGCGAAACCGGATGTATTGGTCCTGCATCCTGGACCCATGAATCGAGGGGTGGAGATTTCCGCCGATGTCGCGGACGGCGCACAGGGAGTTCGCAGCGCCATTGAGGAGCAGGTGACCAATGGGGTCGCCATCCGGATGGCGGCACTCTATGTTTTGATGGGGGCGCAGGGAGCGCCGGCGCCGGAAGGTTAGCCGTCCGACACAGGAGACAAGCGTGAGATTAATTCTGGCTGGAGGGCGGGTGGTGGACCCGTCGCAGAACGTGGATCGGGAAGCGGATCTGTTGATCGAGAATGGCTCGATTGTAAACATAGTGAACGTCGGAGAGGCGGATGGCGGCGCGGAACGTATCGACGTTCGCGGCCTATGCGTCACCCCGGGGTTGATCGACATCCATGTGCATCTTCGGGAACCCGGTTTCGAATACAAAGAAGATATTGAAAGCGGAACCAGAGCGGCCGCTGCCGGGGGCTTTACGCGCGTCTGCTGTATGCCAAACACGAATCCCGCAATCGATACGGCGGCGGTAGTACGCCAGATTTTGGAGCGGGCTGAACAGGTCGGCAGTGCACGCGTGCATCCGATCGGGGCGGCGACGCGCGCGATGGAGGGCGATCAACTCACTGAAATGGCTGAGCTGCAGGCCGCTGGCGCCGTTGCGATCTCCGACGACGCCTTCCCACTCCAGCATGCCGATACAGTACGGCATGTCATGGAGTACTGCGTAATGCTCGGACTGCCGCTAATGACGCATAACGAGGACAAACGGCTGACCGAAAAAGGGGCGATGAACGAAGGCTATACCGCGACGGTAATGGGTATTCCAGGAATGCCTCGGATCGCGGAGGATATCGCGGTAGCCCGCAACATCTTGCTGGCGAAACTCACCGGGTGTCGCCTTCATCTGCTGCACATATCGACTGCCGGCACGGTTGAACTTCTACGTCGCGCCAAAGCAGAGGGCGCGCCGGTGACGGGAGAGGCATGCCCCCATCATTGGACGCTGACCGATGAGGCCTGCAACGGATACCATACCGACGCCAAGATGAATCCGCCGTTGCGCACGCAAGAAGACATTGAGGCAATTAAGGAAGGGCTGGCGGACGGAACCATCGATTGTATCGTGACGGATCACGCGCCCCATGCGGGCTATGAAAAAGAGCGGGAGTTTGAAGCGGCTCCTTTTGGAATTCTAGGTCTTGAGACTTCGTTTCCGCTCGTCTACACCACGCTTGTCAAACCAGGACTGCTGTCTCTTTCCCAGGCCATCGCGAAGATGACGGTGAACGCGGCACGCGTCATGGGCTTTCCCGAGGGGGTCGGAACGTTGCGTGCGGGCGCCGCCGCGGATGTCGCGGTTTTCGACCTCGACAAGAAATGGACCGTGGACCGGAACCTCGTGCAGTCGAAGTCAAAGAACACCCCCTTTCACGGTATGAACGTTGAGGGCAAAGCGTCGTTCACTGTGGTTGGCGGCCGAGTGATCCGATTGACGGACGGAGCGCAATGAACCTGGCGCATCGGATACTCATCAATGCAAATATTCTAACCATGACAGGCGACGGTGCACCGACCAGCGCGGTTGCGATCGGCGAGGATGGTCGTATCCTGGCAACCGGATCGCGTTCGGACGTCGACGCATTCCGGGCAGCCACGACCCACGTGATCGACCTGGGGGGCAGAACGCTTATTCCGGGGTTCTTCGACTGTCATGCACACCTGCTGTGGCTTGCGGCCAATCTTGGCGATGTGGATCTGGCGTCGCCACCGGCGGTGTCCCATGAAGACATTGTCGCGCGACTTGCCGATCGGCTGCGGGCGCGGCCCGATGCGAAAGTCATTCAGGGTGTAGGATACACACAGAATGGGCTTCCTGGCGCACGGCATCTCACGCGCGCCGATCTGGATCGCGTTTCCTCCGAAATCCCGGTGCGCATCGTGCATGCGTCCGGACATGCGGCCGTGGTAAACAGTGTAGGGCTGCGTCGATTGGGATATGGGAAAGAGACGCTCGATCCCCCCGGTGGCGAGATCGTCCGTGACGCAAGCGGTGAGCCGACGGGCCTGCTTCTAGAGGCAGTGAGTTGGAGCAATCTGGAGCGTATCATCCCGGAATGGTCTACCGTGGAGGCGCTTGACGCGCTCGTTCGCGTCAACCGTTATCTGCTCGAACGTGGCATTACGAGCGTCGGGGATGCGCGTACACGGATGAGGGATGTCGAGGTATTTGGCCGCGCGGTCGCGACGAATACGCTCCAGGTGCGCGTCAACTGTATGATCGATTGGGCGGAAGTCGTCGCTCAAGCAGGGGAGGGAAATGTTCCTTCTCCGGATGCGATGCAGCCAACGG
>JBBRKX010000245.1:0-7008 GCA_038231675.1 Chthonomonadales bacterium
ATCCCGATGCGATTGCGAAGCTGCCTGTCGATTTTGCGCTTCCAAAAAGATCTCTGGAAGGATATTTGTTTCCGGATACGTATGATTTTGCGCCGGGAGCAACGGTCGAGCAGGTTATTGACGAAATGATGTTGAACTTTTCAAGACGGTTCGCGCGTCCCTATGAACAAGAAATCACGGCGAGCGGCCGCAGCCTGCACGATGTTCTGACCATCGCCTCTCTCATCGAGCGAGAAGCGAAAGAACCGCAGGATCGGGCTCGAATCGCGGGGGTCCTTGAAAATCGGTTGAAACGAGGGATGAAACTTCAGGTCGACGCGACGGTGGAATATGCCCTTCCGGAGTATAAGGAAAGCCTTTCCTATGCGGATCTGCGGGTGAAATCCCCCTACAATACGTATCGCTATAAAGGCCTGCCGCCGGGGCCTATCGCAAATCCGGGACTGGATGCGCTGAAGGCGGCGGTGCATCCCGAACAAAATAATTTTCTCTATTATGTGGCGCGGCCCGATCATACGCATCTCTTTACCCGAACGTTCGCGGAGCACGAAAAAGCGATCCGTGAAGTGAATGCCGAATGGCGGAAGCTGCAAAGCGGACGCGGAGGCGCGGTAGGTGGATAGCGCTCCGCACCCCAAGGGTAAACCTGAGGAAGGCGCCGTGCCTTCGGACGAGAACCTGGAGGGATCCGTAATTGGAGAGCAAAGCGGCGCCGGAGCAAGGGGGCCATTGCTTCCGATCCATGCGCGGCGAACGGGGATCCTGGCCTTTTGCCCCTGGCACACGGTGGATTCGGTTACGCACGTTCTGCCCGAGGCACTCCTTGGGCGGGGCATCGAGGGGATTATCCTCGATCTGGACAATACGCTGGTCGGCTGGCATCAAGAGGATATGACGGAGGAAGTGGTCTCGTGGCTGGAAGCCCTGAAATCGGCGGGACTCAAGCTGTGTATCCTTTCGAACTCCGTGCTGAGCAAGCGATCGGAGCGAATCGCGGAACGGCTGGGATGTCCGAACGTGCGGATGGCGCGGAAACCGTCGCGCGCCGGGTTTCATAAGGCCATGACGGCGATGGGCACACAATCGTCGAATACGGCGATTGTGGGAGATCAACTTTTTACGGATATCCTTGGCGGCAACCGGGCCGGCGTCCTGACGATCTTAGTCCGACCGCTTGCCAAGCAGGAGTTCGTTTATACACGTCTGGTCAGTCGGCCGCCCGAGCGGCTGCTTTTACGCTGGTTCAAAAAACGTGGACACCTTCCCTAGCGGCGCGACGCACCGCGCAAGGTGACGAAGTGAGGCATAGGATCGTATTGGTATCTTGCGAGCGATTCGGAACAATTGCAAAAAGATGTCGTCTCAATTAAGTAGGGGCTTTATGCCTGTCGTGCGCGGTAGCTCAAAGGTGGTTGGAGTGTTCGGCTTCCCCGTCGAGCACAGCCTATCCCCGGCCATGCACAATGCCGCCTTTGCCGCGCTTGGGCTTCCTTATATCTATGTTCCTTTTCCCGTTCCGCCGGGAGCAATTGAACCGGCGATTCGCAGTCTGGCATCGCTTGGCATCGTGGGGGTGAACCTGACGATCCCGCACAAAGAGCTTGTTTTGCCGTTTCTGGATGAAGTTACGGAGGAGGCTCGGGATGTAGGGGCCGTCAATACGGTCCATTGCGTTGAGGGGCGTTTAATCGGTGACAATACGGATGGCCGTGGTTTCTTCGAGCCGTTGCGCCAATCCGGTGTGGAAGTAAGAGGCAAGCGGGTGCTGGTGCTGGGAGCGGGCGGCGCGGCGCGAGCGATCGTGTTTCGACTGCTGCGCGAGGGAGCGCGCGTCACGCTCGCCAACCGTACGCTCGATCGGGCCGAAAGACTTGTCGAATCGGTGCGGCAGGCAGGTTTTGACGCTGAGGCTGTTTCGGCAATCGGCCTGGAGGATCAGGGGCGCCTGCGTGGGGTGATGCGCGAAGCGCGCATGCTGGTGCAAACGACGCGTGTAGGGATGTACCCGGACGTAGAGGGAGTTCCACCGGTTCCGACCGAGGCACTACATCCTGATCTCATCGTCTATGACCTTGTTTACAATCCGGTGGAAACGGGACTGCTGAAGCTGGCAAAATCGCGCGGCTGTCGCGTTATGACCGGAGTAAAAATGTTGGTATATCAAGGAGCCTCCGCGTTCGAGCGGTGGACCGGAATGTGGCCGCCGACCGACATTATGGAGACGGCCGTGCTGGAGGGACTGCGGCATGCGCCGTAGTCCGTTTGTATCCGGCTAATTGCCCGTGAATGGGACAGGGAAGTTGCGAGAGCAGGCCTGGATGTCGCGCTCTTTAGATTCCGTTGGCGCTGCATAGAAGTAACTTAGATGGATCGACCGGCGTCCCGCCCGCCGCGCGTGCCGACAGGGAAGTGCCGATCGATTTTTGTATCGAGGTGCAAAGGGTAACTATCACCATGGTAATGGCCAGAAAAAGCCTGGGCGACTACATGCTGGAAAAGCAATATATTGCGCCTAACGAGCTGGAAGACGCGTTGAAGACGCACCGGGCGGCGGGGGGCGACCTTGCCAAGGTCTTGATCGATCTAGGATTGAACCCGGTCCACGTCTTTGAAGCGAAAGCTCAGGAGGCGGGACTGCCTTTCGTGGACCTGACAAAATACCAGGTAGATTCGAATGCCGTTTCCGCCGTGCCGGAACACATCGCCAAACGTTACAACGTTCTGCCGATCAAAAAGGACGGAACCACCCTTTACGTGGCGATGTCCGACACCAATAATCTTCAGGCGCTCGATGATTTGCGCCTCGTCAGCCGCTGTACGATTCGCGGCGTCCTTGCCGTGCCGGATCAGATCGAAGATTCCATCGGCCATCTGTACCATAGCTCCGTGGCGCCGGAATCCATGGGAACGCTGGGTGCAAAACCCGGCGGCATGAACCCGCTGAAGAACGGCATCGGGGGCGCGCCCGACGGTGGAATGGATGCCGACGCCAAGTCGGTGTTGGCCGAGACAATCGCAAGTTTCGGCGCGCGTGGAGACGCCGCCACGGATGTGGAGGATGAGGAAAATCCGGAAAACTACTCCGGGGACGCTCCTATCGTCCGGCTGGCGAACACGATCATTCAGAATGCGATCAAAGAGCGCGCTTCGGATATCCATGTCGAGCCCGATCGCCGTGGGATGCGGGTGCGGTATCGCATAGACGGCGTCCTCCATGAAGCGATGCCGATGCCTAAATATATCCAGATGCCCCTTACCGCGCGCTATAAAATTCTGGCGGAACTCAATATCGCGGAACGGAGAGTCCCGCAGGACGGACGTATAGGCGTTCGATACGACGGCAAAGACTTCGACCTTCGCGTTTCGGTCCTCCCTAATCTGCATGGCGAAAAGATCGTTATGCGCGTCCTCGACAAAAGCAGCGTCATGCTGGGCCTGAACAAATTAGGGTTCAGTCCCGAAGTGCAGGCCGAACTCTCCGAACTTGCGGACCAGCCGAACGGAATGCTATTGACCACCGGACCGACAGGTTCCGGCAAGACGACCACCCAATATTCGGTGCTAAATAAGCTGAACAGCATCGAAAAGAATATTCTGACGATCGAGGACCCCTGCGAGTATCAGCTCAGCGGCGTAACGCAGGTCCAGGTAAATAAAAAAGCGGGCCTGACGTTTGCGACAGCGATCCGATCGTTTCTGCGGCAGGATCCGGACATCATCATGGTCGGAGAAATGCGCGACCTGGAAACGGCCGAAATCGCGGTCGAGGCGGCTTTGACGGGCCATCTTGTTCTTTCCACGCTGCATACGAATGACGCACCCTCGGCCACGATCCGCCTGATCGACATGGGCATCGAGCCGTTTTTGATCTCCGCCACGGTCATTGGCGTCCTTGCGCAACGGCTCGGACGTAAGATCTGCACCAACTGCAAGGAGTTCTACGAAATCCCGGGCGCCGATCTCCGCCGCTTCGGTTACAAGGGCAATCCCATGGAGACGCTGCAACTTGCACGGGGCAAGGGATGCGAAATGTGCCGCAACACGGGCTACAAAGGCCGGATCGGGTTTTACGAGTTGATGCGGATGAATGCCGACATCGCCGAAATGATCGTGCGCCGCGCGCCGCTCTCCGATGTGAAAGAGGCCGCCAAGGCGAACGGCATGAAGGAACTGAGGGAAGACGGGCTTCAAAAGGTGTTGGATGGCCTGACGACCCCGGAAGAGGTTATGCGAGTCGTCTTTACCGCCGGCTACTGATGTCCGCGTCGCGGTGGACATTCGACCCGCACATGCGTATAGATAGCTATATTTAGAGCCGAAACGTATTTTCACCAGGCTCCTCACGAGGAAGGAGCCTGGAGAAGCCAACGAGGAATTATCATGGCCGATCAGTACAATCAACCCCCGCAGCCTCCGGGCCAGCCCCCGCAACCTTATGGACAGCCGCAGATGCCGCAGTACACTCCTCAGGTTGCGCAGCCGGTGGTGGCGCGACCGACGCCACTTGAAGACGCGCACATCGACGACTTGCTGCGCATGATGAACGAAAAGGGATCGTCCGACATGCATCTTGCCGTCGGTATCCCGCCCGTTATCCGCGTCGACGGCGCGCTCGTGCCCATTGCATTCGATAAGGTCACGGGACAACATTCACAGCGATTGATCTACGACATCCTCACCGATGAGCAGATACAGCGTTTTGAAACGGATCTGGAACTTGACTTTTCGTATCAGCTTGCACGCATCGCCCGGTTCCGCGTCAATGTTTTTCGAGATAAGGGCAATGTCGCAAGCGCCTTCCGCCAGATCCCGCAGAAGATCCCGACCCTGAAGGATCTGAACCTGCCTCCGATCCTGGAAGAGCTGACGCGTCTCCCGCGCGGCCTTGTGCTGGTTACCGGTCCGACCGGTTCCGGAAAGTCCACCACGCTCGCCGCGATGATCAATCAGATCAACACGGAAGAAAGCAAGCACATCATTACGATCGAGGACCCGATCGAGTACTTGCACAACCATAAGTTCAGCGTGATCAACCAGCGTGAGGTCGGCGCGGATACCCGAGCATTCAAAAATGCGTTGCGCGCCGCCTTGCGCGAAGACCCCGATGTCATCCTTGTTGGTGAAATGCGCGACCTCGAGACCATGCAGATGGCGGTTTCCGCCGCGGAAACGGGCCACCTTGTCTTCGCGACGCTGCATACCAACTCCGCGGCGACCTCCGTCGAGCGCATCGTGGACTCATTCCCTGAAGGCGGCAAGGAGCAGGTGCGTCTGCAGCTCTCCAACAACCTGCAGGCTATTCTCTGCCAGCAGCTCATTCCGCGTGCCAATCAACCGGGACGCGTCTGCGCGCTGGAAATCATGAAGGCAAGCCCCGCAATTCGGAACTTAATCCGTGAAGCGAAAGCGCATCAGATCACGTCCATGATTCAAACCAGCGCCAACGTGGGAATGCAGACCATGGATCAGTGCCTGCGCGATCTCTTCATCCGAGGTCAGATCGCCTTCGACGAAGCCATGACTCGCGCCATGCAGCCGGCCGAACTGGAAAAAATGATCCGTACATTGCAGCAGCCCGAGCCAGGGCAATCCGGGTACAGCGGCAGGAAGTAGTCCGCCGGAGGAATAGGGGAACAGTATGCCAACCTTCCAATACACGGTTCGGGATCAAACGGGCGCCGTACGCACAGGCACGACGGAAGCGGAAAACCAGGACATCCTGAAGCGTCGTCTTCAGGAGCAGGGCTTTCAGGTTAACGACGTCAAGCAGACGGCCGCGAATAAGAAAAAGCAAGCGGGAGGCTATGGGAAGGTCAAACTCGCGGACCTTTCGATCTTCTGCCGTCAGTTTTCCACGATGATCGACGCCGGCGTTTCGCTTGTGCGCGCTCTGGACGTACTTGGAGAACAGACGCAAAACCCGAAGCTGAAACGCATCCTCCGCGAGATACAGACTGAGGTGGAAAGTGGCACCCAGCTTTCCAAGGCGATGGCCAAGTACCCGAAAGTCTTCAGCAACCTCTTTGTAGGGCTGATCAAAGCGGGAGAGGTTGGAGGAGTCCTTGAAGAGGCGCTCCAGCGGCTTTCCGGCTTCCTTGAAAAAGATATGGAGCTTCGGCGCAAGGTAAAGGCCGCTCTGACCTATCCCGTCATCGTCGTATTCGTTGCGATCATAATCGTTTTAGGACTGTGTACCTTTATCGTTCCGAAGTTCATCGATCTCTTCAAGGACCTGGGAGTCAAACAACTTCCCTGGATGACGCAGTTCCTCGTCGACTTCAGCAACTTCTTGATAAAGGACTGGTGGGTCGGTGGCTTGATCATTCTGGGCCTCTGGTTCTCGGTCAAGTATTTTGGGACCACCAAAGTCGGTCGGCGTGTTATCGATCGCATGAAGCTAAAGGTTCCGGTATTCGGTAAGCTGGGCCACAAAATCTGTCTGGCCCGGTTTGCCCGGACCCTTGCCACCCTGTTGGTATCCGGCGTACCGATTTTGCAGGCGATGGAAACGGTCGCCGGCACGGTGGGCAACGAGATCATCAGTGAAGCGTTGATGAACGCCAGAGCCCGTATCCGTGAAGGAGACCGGATCAATACCCCGCTGGAAAAGAGTAAGATGTTCCCGCCGATGGTCGTGCATATGATCTCGATCGGAGAAGAGTCCGGCGCACTGGACCAGATGCTCTCGAAGATAGCGGAGTTCTATGAGGGCGAGGTCGAAGCCACGCTCGCTTCATTGACTTCCGCCATCGAGCCTGTCCTGATCGTTTTTCTTGGGGTATGTGTCGGCTTTATCGTTATCGCCATGTTCGCGCCGCTGCTCTCGGTCATCACCAGTTTGACCAATGACAACGGAGACGATAGCCCCAGCGGTGCAAAGGCTGCCGCCAAGGAATAGTTTGCTCTCTAGGGCGCGGCATACGAACACCGGTGGTATTCCGCGCCCGGGTTCATTTTTGGGGGTTGTTTCGCCCGTTTCTCGATTTGCGGTGATGTATTTAACCAAAG
>JBBRKX010000246.1:0-7007 GCA_038231675.1 Chthonomonadales bacterium
ATCGCTGGCTTTCGCCGGAATCGTAATCTGGTGGCTCCTGCAGGCCAGTAAGCATCAGATTGTCCCGGCTTACTCCACGGAACAGCAGAAAAGCGCACCTACGGTTCATGTGTCTACACGGTACGTTGCTTCCGCTTCTTCTCCTCAATGGCTGGAGGTTTCCGGAACCGTGCAGGCCGAGCTGGAAGCTCGTATCGCGAGCAAAGTCATGGGGCGCGTGCAAGACGTACTGGTGCGAGAAGGGGATCATGTTCGCAGAGGACAGACGCTTGTCCGGCTGGATGCGCGCGATCTCGATGCCTCGATTGCCCAGGCAGACGCCATGCTGCGGGCGGCCGGGGTCGGGTATGAAAACGCTCGGGTCACCGCCCGGATGGAGGCGTCTCTGAGTGCGGCGCGCATCGCCGAAGCACAGGCAAAAGTTACGCAAAGCGAGGCCGCGCTTCAGGCGGCCACCGCAAAGCAGCAGCTCGTTCAGGCCGGGCCGCGGCCCCAGGAACGTGTACAGGCGGCGTTAGCGGTATCGCAGGCAAAATCCGTTCTCGCCCTTGCCGCGAGCAATCTGAAACGTATGGCCGAACTCTTCCAAGAAGACGCGATCTCAGCGCAGCAGTACGATCAGTATAAATCCCAGTATGAAGTAGCAAAGGCGCAGTATGAGACCGCACAGCAAGGTCAGAGCATCGCAGCGGAAGGCAGCCGTGCCGAGGATATCCGGGCGGCGCAACAGGCCGTTCTTCAGGCGGAAGCCACGGTGCAGGAAACGCATGCGGGTCTGAAGTCCGCCCAGGCGAGCGCACTGCAGACGGACGTCCGTAAACAGGAGATCCAGGGCGCAAAGGCGCAGATCGGGCAGTCGCAGGCAGGACTGAATATGGCGCGGGTCGCCCGCAGCTACGCCGCGATTGCCGCACCATTTGATGGCGTCGTGACGAAGCGCCTGGCGGACCCCGGCGCGATGGCAAGCCCTGGAGCGCCCTTGCTTACCCTTCAAGGCGGCTCCCTGCGACTGGAAGCGGCAGTTCCGGAGAGCGCCCTCGCCTCGGTGAGAAAGGGCGCATCTGTCCCCGTGCACTTCGATGCGCTGCTGCATCGATCTCTGACCGGCCAGGTGGTCGAAATCGCTCCTCAGGGCGACGCGGGCAGCCATACCTTTGTCGTCAAGATCGATCTGCCCATGCGAAGCGGAGCCGCAGCGGGGATGTTCGGACGCGCGCGCTTTGTGACCGGTTCCGAAAAACAGATGCTGGTTCCGGCCTCCGCGTCATTCGAGCGAGAGGGACTGCATTACGTCTATGTGGTGGATGAGAACGGCATCGCCCGCGTGCGCATGATGACGGTGGGCGACCGGGTCGGTACAGCATTCTCGGTCCTGTCCGGTTTGAACCCCGGTGAATGTGTCGTCACTGCCGGCTGGGACCGGTTGGCGGACGGTTCGCAAGTTGCGAAGGAAACGAGGTAAGGGCGATGCAAACCGACCAGGAAGGTCCGGCGTTCCGGGTGGGCATGGCCGGACGAATCGCCGCCGCCTTTATCAATTCCAAGCTCACGCCCCTGATCGTGATCGCGTCGCTGTTGCTCGGCGCCTTCGCCGTGCTCAAGACGCCGCGTGAAGAGGAACCGCAGATCATGGTGCCGATGATGGACGTGATGGTCTCCATGCCCGGCGTGACGGCAAAAGAGGTGGAGCAGCGCGTTACGAACCCGATGGAGAAACTGCTCTGGGAGATACCCGGCGTCGAGTATCTTTACACCACCTCCAGCCCCGGTCAGAGCGTCGCGATCGTGCGCTTCTATGTGGGGCAGGATCAAGAGGCCGCGCTGGTGCGACTGCGTGAAAAGTTGCAGTCGCACTATGACATCATTCCTCCGGGAGCGACACTACCGATCATCAAGCCTCGCTCGATCGACGATGTGCCGATCCTGGCTCTCACGCTGCACAGTTCCCGTTACGACGCTTCCGCGCTACGCCAGTTCGCCAGTCGTGTCGAGACGGCCGTCAAGCAGGTAGACAACGTTTCGGAGACCACGCTTATCGGCGGGCGGCGGCGCGAGTTGACGGTCACGCTGGATACCGAGCGGCTGACAGGATTCGGCCTAACGCCGGATGGCGTAGCCAGTGCTCTTCAGGGCGCTAACCAGCGATCGCAGGCGGGTGGCTTTTCCCAGAACAATTCGGATACCTCGGTCAAAACAGGGGAGTTCCTGCGAACCACCGGTGATACCGGCCGTGTCGTGGTGGGCGCAACCAACGGCCGCCCGATCTTCCTGAAAGATATCGCCAGTGTGACGGATGGTCCGGAGGAGCCGGCACAGTACGTTCAGTTCGGATATGGTAAGGCCGCGAAAGAGAGAGACCGTGCGCTCGAACCTGCGGTGACCATATCGATCGCCAAGCGGCCCGGTAAGAACGCGGTGGACATCGCCAATGCCGTGCTGGCGAAGGTGGATAGCCTCAAAGGAAGGGTGCTGCCCTCCGATGTGACGGTGACCGTAACGCGCAATTATGGTGAGACCGCCGCAGAAAAATCCGGTGAACTCCTCTATCACATGGCGATCGCCGTCGTCTCCGTAACGCTGCTCATCGCGCTCACGCTGGGGCGAAAAGAGTCTCTGGTCGTGGCCGTCGCCATTCCCGTAACCCTTGCGCTGACCTTGCTGGTCTTTTATCTTTATGGCTACACGCTGAACCGTATCACCCTGTTCGCGCTGATCTTTTCGATAGGCATTCTGGTGGATGACGCGATTGTGGTCGTCGAGAACATCGTCCGTCACTACCGGATGCCGGATGACGAGCGCCGCCCCCCACTGGAAGCGGCCATCCATGCCGTGGACGAGGTCGGCAACCCTACCATCCTGGCGACGTTTGCCGTCATCGCGGCGATCCTCCCCATGGCTTTCGTCGGCGGGCTCATGGGGCCCTACATGCGGCCGATTCCGGTGGGAGCGTCTGCCGCGATGCTCTTCTCACTGCTGATCGCCTTTATCGTCACTCCCTGGGCGGCATACCGGCTGCTCCGGGGCGAGCACGGCAAATCGCACGGAGGAAAACACGCGCACGGCACGGTTCAGAACGACGCCATGACCCGGCTCTATCGCCGGATTATGACCCCACTGCTCGAATCCTGGAAAGTGCGATCCGTCTTTTTCGTGGGCGTGATCGGGCTTCTAATCGGCGCCATGGCGCTGATCCCGCTCAAGGCGGTCACAGTAAAGATGCTGCCGTTCGACAATAAGAACGAGTTTCAGATCATCGTGGACATGCCGGGCGGAACGACGCTGGAGCAGACCGCCGCGGCAACCCGCGCGCTTGGGGACTATGTGGCGACTATCCCTGAGGTTGAGAACTACCAGTGGGTCGTCGGGACAGCCAGCCCCTACAACTTCAACGGTCTGGTGCGTCACTACTACCTGCGGAATCAGCCCTTTCAGGCGGATATTCAAGTGAACCTCGCCGGCAAAGGGGAACGCAAAGCGCAAAGTCATGCTATCGCGAAGCGGATCCGCCCCGATATCGAGCGGATCGCGAAACAGTGGGGTATCCGCGTCAAGATCGCTGAAGTTCCGCCGGGCCCTCCCGTGCTGGAGACATTGGTCGCCGAAGTCTACGGACCGACCGGAGCGCGCAGAACGGAAGTCGCCCGGCAGGTGAAACACATATTCGAGACGACCGAGAGCGTCACCGATGTGGACTGGTATGTGGATAACGACCAGAAGACCGTCCAGTTCGTGGTGGACCGTGAGAAGGCGGCGCTCGACGGCGTCGATACCCAGTCCGTCAACCGAACGCTGGGCATGGCGCTTGCGGGCTACCAGGCTGGCCTGGCGCATGACGAAACGACGCGAGAGGATGTAACCATTCGGATACGCCTGCCGCGGGGTGAACGGAGCAGTTTGAATGAACTGTCTTCCCTCTCCGTCGCGGCGAAAGACGGCCATCTGGTTCCGATCCGAGAACTCGTTAAGACGGTCTCGATTCCAACCGAAAAAGCGATCTACCATAAGAACTTGATGCCCGTCGTCTACGTGACGGGGGATGTGACCGGACGGCAGGAGAGTCCGGTCTACGCCATCTTCGCGATGAACGCCAAACTGGCCGCCCTGCGCCTGCCGGAGGGCAATCGGCTCAATATCCTCAATATCGCCATGCCGTTCACCACGGACAAGTCCGCGATGAAGTGGGACGGCGAATGGCATATCACTCTGGAGGTGTTCCGGGATCTGGGCGTGGCATTCGCCGCCGTTTTGATCCTGATCTATATTCTGGTGGTTGTCTGGTTCCAATCCTTCAAGACGCCGCTCGTCATCATGGCCCCGATTCCGCTGACACTTGTGGGCATCCTGCCGGCGCACGCACTGATGGGCGCGTTCTTCACGGCGACCTCTATGATCGGGTTCATCGCCGGGGCCGGGATCATCGTTCGTAATTCCATCATTCTGGTGGACTTTATCGAACTGCGTCTGCGGGAAGGGATGCCGCTCGAAGAGGCGGTCATCGACGCGGGCGCAACCCGTTTCCGCCCCATGCTGCTCACCGCGGCGGCGGTCATCGCCGGCTCGTTCGTCATCCTGTTCGACCCGATCTTTCAGGGATTGGCCATCGCGCTTATGGCGGGTGAGATCGCTTCCACGCTGCTGTCTCGCCTTGCGGTTCCCATTCTTTACTACCTGATGAAGCGCCAGGAATTGAGCCCTATTACGCCTGCCAGTCTGCCCTCCGTGGGCGAAACGCTTCCGGCCATGGCGCAGCCGGATCTGGCGATGGAACTCGTTTCCCGATACGTAATAGTATAATGCGAGTCGACATGCGTCGGATCGTAGACGATAGCGACCATTTTCCTTCCCGGAAAGAAATGAGGAGACCTTATGGACTGGTTATATGTGGTTGGATTTGTGGCGTTCTGGATCCTTTTGCAGCGCGTCATCCTGCCGCGCTTAGGCGTGTCCACTTGAATGGCCCCCGGCGCATGCGCGGTGGAACCGCGCCCGAAAGAACAGAGAACTGACGAAGAAATGCCCGTGGAAGAGAACGTGGAAACGGCCGGCGCCGGCCTTCGGCGGCCAGGGGGAACAAACGCGTGAACAGGAAAAGGATACTGGTCGTCGGCGGCGTAGCCGGGGGGGCAAGCGCCGCGGCGCGTGCCCGCCGGTTGTCTGAAGAGGCGGAAATCCTTGTGTTTGAACGCGGCCCGCATGTTTCGTTTGCCAATTGCGGACTGCCCTACTTTGTGAGCGGCGAAATAAGGGAACCCAGGGACCTGGTTCTGCAGACCCCGGAGGAACTCCACGCACGCTTCAATCTGGATGTAAGGGTCAATACAGAGGTTATTCACATCGATCGCAATGAGAAAGTGCTGGAGGTGCGGGATCTGAAGACCGGTGCAAGCGTGCGTGAGCCTTATGACTCGCTCCTCCTCTCGCCAGGTGCTAGCGCCATCAAACCACGGATCCCAGGGATTGACAACGCCAATCACTTCACGCTCCGGACCGTGCCCGATACCCTTGCGATCTCCGCATGTATCACCACACACCAGGCGAAGCGCGCCGTAGTTGTCGGAGGCGGCTACATTGGAATGGAGATGACGGAACAGTTGGTGCGGCGTGGGCTGACTGTCTCCGTAGTGGAGACTCTGCCACAGGTCGTAGGGATTTTCGACGCGGAGATGGCAGCTTTCCTTCATCGCGAGCTTTCGGCAAACGGCGTCGCACTGCATCTGGGCGACAGCGTGATCGCCTTCGACGCTCCAAAAGAAGGCGAACATGCGGCGGCCTCCGTCGTCGTCTTAAAGAGCGGTAAAAGGCTGCCCGCCGACATCGTCATTCTCGCCATGGGCGTGCGCCCGGAGGTCGAACTCGCACGCGCGGCCGGGCTGGAGATCGGCGCACTGGGCGGCATCCGCGTCGATAGCGGGCTGCGGACGAGCGATCCCCATATCTGGGCCGTCGGAGATGCCATCGAGGTGCGGCATGCTGTGACCGGCGAGTGGATGCTGATCGCATTGGCCGGTCCGGCCAACCGGCAGGGACGAATCGCGGCCGATAACATCCTGGGGCGCGATTCCCACTATGAAGGCACACTCGGCACGAGTATTCTTCGCCTCTTTGAGATAACGGCGGCGGCAACCGGCGCCAACGCGCGTATGCTCGGCCAGGCGGGAATTGCTTATCAGGCCGTCCATCTCCATCCTAATTCGCATGCTGGTTACTATCCTGGGGCCGAACCGATCGCGCTCAAACTGCTGTTCGCGCCTGGTTCCGGGAAAATTCTTGGGGCGCAGGCCGTGGGGCGGGACGGCGTGGATAAGCGCATGGATGTTATGGCGACCGCTATCACGGCGGGAATGACCGTTTCCGATCTGGCGCAACTTGAGCTCTCCTACGCCCCACCGTTCGGGTCGGCTAAAGATCCGGTGAACCTCGCGGGCATGATTGCAGAGAATGTGATCGCCGGCGACGTGGCGCTGGCACAATGGGACGAAGTGGAGCATCTGGACAGTGACGCCACCCTGTTCCTCGATGTGCGGCAACCCGATGAGCGGGAGGCGGGTCATATCCCCGGCGCAATGCACATTCCTTTGCCGGAACTTCGCGGGCGGCTGGACGAGTTGCCTTCGGACAAGGAGATTATCGTGTACTGCCAATCCGGGCAGAGGTCCTACTATGCCTGCCGTATTCTTTCCCAGCATGGTTTACGGTGCCGCAATCTGAGCGGCGCGTATCGGACATGGTCGGCGGCCAGCAACGCGTTGTAGACCCAGCGGATACCCTTGCCTGCATCAGTTGCTCCTTATACTTTCTCCCAGTTGTTGGATCGGGAAGGTAAGGACGATGCGCGCCCCACCCTGCTTACGGTTTTGGTAGGAAACCTCGCCCCGTAAATCGTGGCGCGCAATGGTGTCGATGAGTTCCAGGCCGGTGTGCGCGTCGGTCCGAGGATCGAAGTTTTCGGCAAACCCGGGGCCATCGTCGCTAACCTCCAGGGTGGCGACATCGCCTTTCGCATGAAG
>JBBRKX010000247.1:0-7004 GCA_038231675.1 Chthonomonadales bacterium
CAGGCGGACCGTAAATATTCCATTTTAAAACTGACTCCTCAATAAGGCGAACCTGGCATACCGGAGCGTCCAGCGGCGCTAACCAACACATTCTAACACGATTTCGCGCGCCCATGCATCCGCGCCAAGTATATTGGAAACGGTGGGGGGCAACGTGGCGTGCTTTTCCATCGTTCGATCTATCGTACGGAAAATATCAGGATACGAAATCTTGCGATCCAGGAACAAGGCCACGGCCGCCTCGTTTGCCGCATTCATCACCGCCGGCACCGTCCCCCCGAGCGCGACTGCGCGCCGCGCCAATCGCAGGGCCGGAAATCTCTCTTCATCGGGCGCTTCGAACGTAAGGTTCGAGAATGCGCTTAATTCCATTCTTGGCAGGTCGGTATCGATCCGCTCCGGATAGACCAGAGCATATTGGATCGGCAGCCGCATATCCGGCAATCCAAGCTGCGCGATGGTCGATCCATCCCGGTAACGGACCATGGAATGCACAATGGATTGCGGATGCACGACGACCTCCACATCGTCGATAGGGACATCAAAAAGCCAGTGCGCTTCAATAACTTCGAGGGCCTTGTTCATCAACGTGGCGGAATTGATGGTGACCAGTCCCCCCATGTTCCAGGTTGGATGCTTCAGCGCCTGCTCAGGCGTCACGGTCTCGAGCGCTTCCTTCGAGAACTTACGAAACGGTCCCCCTGACGCAGTGAGAAAAATGCGTTCGATGCTCCCGGACGGAGCGCCTTGAAGGCACTGAAAAATCGCCGAATGCTCGCTATCGATCGGCACGATCGTCGCGCCCTTTTCGCGCGCAAGGCGCATGGTGGGCTCTCCGGCGGCGACCAATACCTCTTTGCTGGCCAGCGCGATATCTTTTCCGGCGGAAAGGGCGGCATGAGTCGGAGCAATACCGATCGCCCCGGCGACGGCGACCACTACGAGATCCGCTTCGGGAAGCATTGCGAGATCGCACATTCCCTCGACGCCGCATCCGATATGAATGTTCCTGCCGCCCGCCCCCAGGCGTTGCCGAAGCTCTCCCACTCCGGCGTCGCTACCCATAGATACGTTGGGAACCTGGAACGTATTCGCCTGCTCCGCAAGAAGCTCCGCATTGTTATTGGCTGCCAGGCCGACGATCTGGAATCTATCCCGTAATCGGTAGGCGATATCGAGCGCCTGCGTGCCTATCGAACCGGTCGAGCCGAGAATTACCAGCCGTTTCAAAATATGTGGTCCTCATCCCTTCTCGCACGATCGGCGACAGGTGATTCGCCGACGCGGTAACCTTACTCCACCACCGCCCCGAACTTACGGGTACGGGTCTGATAATCGGCGATCGCGGCGACAAGATGATTACGGTCAAAGTCCGGCCAGCAGGTCGGCGTCACATAAATTTCGCTGTAAGCCGTTTCCCAGAGAAGAAAATTGGACAGGCGGAGCTCGCCCGCGGTGCGTATCAAGAGGTCCGGGTCGGGGATATCCGGCGCATAGAGGTTCGACGAGATAAGGTTCTCGTCGATTCGATCGAGGGTGAGCGTCCCGTCAAGGACCCGTGCCGCGATTTCTCGGACGGCATCCACGACTTCCGCCCTGCCGCCGTAGTTGATAGCGAGATTGAAAGTCAGGCCGTCGAAGGTCTCGGTGCGCCGCATCGCTTCTTGAAACTCGGCACGCAGATCCGCCGGCAGGTCGCTCATGCGTCCGGAAACGCGCACACGAACGCGCTTTTCGATGAGTTCTTCGATCTCCGCGCGCATCGCGTGCAGCATCAAATCCATCAGGCCGCCGACTTCATCCTGAGAGCGTCGCCAGTTTTCTGAAGAAAACCCATACACGGTGAGATAACGTATCCCCAGAGAGTCGGCAGCATAAACGATGTTCTTAAGAGTAAGATAGCCTTCGGAATGGCCCATCAGGCGGTTCTTGCCCTTAGCCCGCGCCCACCGACCATTGCCATCCATGATGATCGCGACATGGACAGGGATGCGCGCCGGGTCCAGTCCGGCCTCTTCGGCAGCCACGGAGGAACGAGACACGGCCATTTCCCTCAAATTTCCATCATCTCGGCCTCTTTGGCCTTGGTGAACTGGTCGATTTCCGCAACATACTTATCGACGAGTTTCTGGACCTGGTCTCCGGCGCGCTTTTCTTCGTTTTCGGAGATCGGGTTTTCCTTCGCCTTCTTCAGAGCCTGCAGCTTCTTCACGGCATCCTGGCGGACGGTCCGCACCGATACGCGGCCCTGCTCCGACTTTTGATGCACCACTTTGATCAGGTCTTTGCGGCGCTGTTCGTTCAGCGGAGGAATGTTCAACCGGATGTTCGTTCCGTCGTTGTTCGGCGTAATGTTGACGTCCGACTTCATGATTCCCTTTTCGATATGCTGCAGGGCGTTACGGTCGAAGGGAGTAATCATCAACTGCCGCGGCTCCGGCACGGTAATCGCCGCGACCTGAGTGAGAGGCAGATTCTGGCCATAGAGCTCCACTTTCACATGCTCGAGGATGGTTGGGCTCGCGCGGCCCGTGCGGACGAGAGTGAACTCGTGACGCGTCGCCTCGACGCTCTTGCGCATTTTTTCTTCGGCCTCTTTTAACACTTCGGGAATCATGGGTACTCTCCTCGTCGGGGATCTTACTATTCCTCAAAATCGGATCGATCGGCCGCGCGGCCGTCCTCCACAACGCTGGGGATAAGGACCCGATACTACGTTTTATCACGTCCGACCAGCGTTCCGATTCCATCTCCCAGCACCACGCGCCGGATGTTGCCCTCCCGCGCGATATCGAAAACAACGATGGGAATATCGTACTCACGGCAAAAGGTAAAGGCGGTCTGATCCATCACGCGGAGATTTTTCTGGATGCACTCATCGTAGCTGATGTGCGTATACCGCGTGGCATCGGAGAACTTACGAGGATCGCGGTCATAAATGCCGTCTACATTGGTGGCCTTCAAGACGGCTTCCGCGCGGATCTCATTGGCCCGAAGCGCCGCGGCGGTGTCGGTGGTGAAGAAGGGATTGCCCGTTCCACCGGCAAGGACCACGGCGCGGCCCTTTTCCAGGTGACGGATCGCCCGACGGCGGATAAACGGTTCGGCGACTTCAGCCATGGCGATCGCGGTCATCACCCGGGTCTGCACGCCCTGCTTTTCCAGTGCGTCCTGGAGGGCCATGCTGTTGATGACGGTGCCCAACATCCCCATATAGTCCGCCGCAGCGCGTTCCATACCGGCCTGTGCCGCGCGTTCGCCGCGCACGATGTTGCCTGCCCCGATGACGATGGCGATCTCGACGCCCGCATGATGCGCGACCGCGACTTCGGCGGCGATCGCCCGTATCGTATTGTAATTGAGGCCCACGCGGGGCTCGGTCACGACCTCGCGGGCGCCATCTTTGGAGGGTCCATGATCCGCCGCAAACGCTTCACCCGAAAGCTTCAATAGCACCCGACGCCAGCGCAAGCGGCCGGTAGATTCTTGCGAGGGTTCCGCAAGGGGGGTCAGGGCAGAGGAAGAAGTCCCCTGCCCCGAAGCATCCGCAACCGATAACTGGGCGCTCAGAGGGTCCGAGTCACCCATTATTCGGCCTGCTCCTTGATTTCGCCGGAGGATGCGACGCCGGTCACATTCTCGCCGATTTCATACCGGACAAAACGCCGGAGCGACACGCTGGCGCCCGCCTCTTTGATCACCTGACCAACCGTCTTCTTCGGCTCGCGCAACCAGGGCTGATCGAGCAGGACCGTCTCTTCGTAGAACTTCTTCAGCCGACCTTCGACGATCTTCTCGATCGCGCCTTCCGGCTTGTTCTCGTTCTTCGCCTGGGTGCGGGCGATATCCCGCTCCTGGTCTATGGTTTCCTGCTTGACGTCTTCCCGGGACTGAAAACGGGGCCTAGAGGCTGCGATCTGCATGGCAAGTTCGCGACCCAGGTTCTGAATGGCCTCGCTCCCGGCCGCCTCCGGACTGCCCGTCTCCAACTCGACAAGAACGCCGATCTTATCGTTCGCGGGCACATGCACATACGCCGCGACGGCTCCATTTGCATCCGTCGAGATAAATTCGAAACGCTTGAAGATGATGTTTTCACGCAGCTTTGTAAAGACGTCGTGGAACCGCTCCTGAACCGTGCCTTCGCCGGAATGCGAATCCTGCGCCATGACCGTTTCGACACTGTGCCCTTTATAACGCGCCACCTGCTCGACAAGCTGCTTTGCCAGCGCCTTGAAATCTTCACTGCGCGCGACAAAGTCCGTTTCCGAGTTCAGCTCGATGATCGCCGCGTCCTGGTTGTCGATCACGGTTACCGCGATGACGCCTTCCGCCGCGGTGCGGCCCTCACGGCGAGTCAATTTGCTCCCCATGATCTTTCGAAGATGCACCACGGCCGCTTCTAAGTCTCCGCCCGTCTCGTTCAGCGCGGCTTTACAGTCCATCATGCCGGCGCCGGTCTGCTCCCGCAGTTCCTTCACCATTGAAGCGGTAATCTCCGCCATGTCTTTCTCAACTTTCCTTAAAGAGTGTGCGATCGCATCAGGAACGACAATTTGCGTCCCCAATAAGTTTCCGTCAGGGCTCGACGGTCGCGATCGGCTCGAGGTCGGAAGGCGCTCCCATGCTGGAGTACTCGTCCTCGGTCCCGGGGTTGATGACAGAATCTCCCGAAGCGGGAGGCGCGGGCGCCGTGAACTCGTCGCCCACGGGAACGGCGTCCACATCCGGCTTCTCGAATGCTTCGACATCCTCTTCGGCGACCGTCGGGTTCCGCAGTTCTTCTTCCGCGTCCCACTCCGCCTGCTTGATCTCCACGATCGCATCCGCGATTTTGCCGGAAATGAGCTTGATGGCGCGGATCGCGTCGTCGTTGCCGGGAATGACGTAGTCGACTTCGTCCGGGTCGCAGTTGGTGTCGACGAGAGCCACAATGGGGATCTCAAGGCGTCGCGCTTCGGCGACGGCGATATGCTCTTTCTTCAGGTCGATGATCACCAGACAATCCGGCAATGTCGGCATATCCTTGATACCGCCGAGATATCGCTCCAGCTTGTCTTTTTCTTCGAGCAGGAGGGAAGCCTCTTTCTTGGTGAGGCGGGCCAGCACCCCGGTCTCCTGCATGGTGTTCAATTCCGCCAGCCGCTTGACGCGATCCCGGATCGTCCGGTAATTCGTCAGCATGCCTCCGAGCCAGCGGGCGTTCACAAAGTATTGACGGCATCGGATCGCGGATTCCGCGATGGCGTCCTGCGCCTGCTTCTTGGTGCCCACGAACAGCACTTTGCCGCCGCCCGCGACCACTTCCTGCACAAATTTCTGCGCTTCATCGAACAGCTTCAGGGTCTGATGCAGATCGATGATATAAATCCCGTTTCGCGCGCCATAAATGTAGCGCTTCATCTTCGGGTTCCAGCGCCGTGTTTGGTGACCAAAATGAACTCCTGCTTCGAGGAGTTCCTTCATGGAAATAGATGCCAAATGCGTTTCCTCCGGGTTTCTACGGCAGTGCGATCTTAAGGGATCTTTGCACTGCCTCCTCCTGGCGCATCTTTCCCGCACGGACAGGAGAATTTCTCTCCCACCCTCCGGCGGGTCCGCAACCAGTGTGAGGTTATTTGCTCGTGACGGCTGTAAAACCGTCGCTAGCGGTCCGAGAATTTCGGACACAAAACCGGGTCAGTGTACCCTACCACCGGGCTAAAAATCAAGCGAGGGACGCTCGCAAAATCTCAGCCGCCGCGCGAAGATTGGCGCGACGCTGGTCTATGGTGAACCTTCCGAACGATTCATCCTCCAGACAGATGTCCCGGTCGTACCCTGCTTTGCGCAGGATAGCGATGTACCGCGCATGATCGATGTCGCCCTGATGAATGGGGGAAACGTACTTGCCATACTCATAACCCATTTCCCGCTGAACTCCCTGAATCTCTTTCGGATAGGCGATATTCTTCACATGGGTATGCTTTACGACGGGCGCGAACTGTTCGAAGATCTCATAAACCCGCGCAAGGGGCCATCCACGCCAATAGAAATTGCCCGAGTCCAGGGTAAGCCCCAAACGGGGTGAATTGACAGCCAGGAGCAGCCCGGTCAGGAACTCAGGATCGTTGCCCTGATACCCATGATTTTCGATGCCGAGGTCCACGCCGGTTTCCACCGTCGCCGCCAGGATCTCGGAGATGCATCCGGCCACGATCTTCTGGCGCTCTTCGATCGGAAGATGGCGCTCGCCCTGCATGATCGCGTCGATGCGCACAACCGGAGCGCCGAGCGTCTTTGCCGCTCGCACCGTGTTGATCGCCCATGCGATCTCTCCCGCACGGTCTTCCGCATTGAAGTTGTTTCCCATGCAGAGCGCGGCAATCTTTACCTTGCCCGATTTCGCCTGCACGGCAAGTTCATCGACGTCCACGGGATCGGTCAGGGCAAGGCGGTCGACGCCATCGCGCGGCGTGATGGCCGGCACCGTGCCATCCCGCTTCACAAACAGCTCGACGGCATCGAGCTTCAGATCGCGCAAGCCGGCGGCAAGCGTGGAATACCCTGCGGCAAAGACAATATCGTCACGGATCGAAAGGTACATGGAAGCGTTTCTCCTTTCCGCTCGCGGGCGCGAAACGGAAGTTCTGTTCACGCGGATGGATTTCCCTTTGCAAGCCTCTAATTCCTTTTCCAACCGTGCCGGACAGTCACAAAAGCAGGGAAACCAATCCACAGGACGCGCACAAGGTAAAATCGACTGCCCATTCTACAGTCGGTATTGGCGGCAACCTCCTTTTCCCTCATCGGTTTGCATAATCCACATACTTTCGTTATAATGCAGGCAAACATGACCGTTCGCCAGGAACAGCATCGCATCGCTCATGGATGGAGGACAGGGGTATGGCGGAATCGACCCAACCGCTCTTCGCACACACGCCGCTGAACTATGTGAAGAACGAGTATCCGTTTCCCATCGCGCTCACCTATGCACGGCTCTGCGCCACCATCGCGGCGGGCAG